>NZ_NSGI01000009.1:0-128235 GCF_002295155.1 Kocuria sp. WRN011 | reverse complement strand
AGCTGACACCCAACACCCCAGGAAACGGGAAAAACACCCGGAGCATCAGGCCATCAACCAAAAAATACAAATACTTTTCGGTATCAACAAACTAGGCACACTATTGAGTTGACAAACAACAAACCACACAAGAAACCCGAGGGTCTTTTTGTCGGTTGGTCTTGCCGCTGATTTCGGAAGCTCTATCGCTTTCCCTTGCGGCAACCTCTTCAGCTTATCCATCCGTTTACCTTTTCGCAAACTCTCGTTCACGACTGAGCGAGGCTCAGGAGGTGGATGGGGCTGTCGGCGGTACCGGGAAGGCGATCTCTCGCTTGTCCGTCCTTGCGGCGACTCGAAATACTTTACACAGAGTGCGGCCACCGCGCAAAGCGGTGGCCGCACTCTGTGTTATAAGTGGCGTGGGTCACTAGGTCCGTGGTCTGGCCGCCCTAATTGCAGCGCTCTGGCCCCGAGAAGCCAGTACTGAGAATGCTCAGCCAGAGTGGCGGCGCTACTCGCGCAACAGGTTCTTCCGCACCTTGCCCGTGGCCGTGCGCGGTAGTTCATCACTGAAGGTCACGGTGTCCGGCACCTTGAAACCACTCAGCCGTTCACGGACGTGCTCGCGCAGCTCTTCTGCGGTCACCGATGAACCCGCCGAACGCACCACGTGCGCCACCGGCCGTTCGCCCCACTTCTCATGGGGAACGCCGATCACAGCCACGTCGAGGACCTCCGGGTGTGAGTACAGGGCCTGCTCCACCTCGATGGAGGAGATGTTCTCACCGCCGGAAATGATGATGTCCTTGGCGCGGTCGCGCAGCAGGATGTAGCCGTTGGGGTGCATCACTCCCAAGTCACCGGTGTGGAACCAACCGCCGAAGAAAGCTGTCTCAGTGGCCTCGGTGTCCTTGTAGTACCCGATCATCACGTTGTTACCGCGCAGCACCACTTCACCCAGGGTCTCGCCGTCAGCCGGGACATCGTTCATCTCGGTATCCACGATGCGTGCGGATTCCGCCTGCACCATGCCCACTCCCTGGCGGGACATTTGCTGAGCGCGCTCCCGCGGAGAGAGTTCCTTCCACTCCTCTTGCGGCTCGCAAATGGTGATGGGACCGAACACCTCAGTGAGCCCGTATACGTGCACGATCCCGAATCCGGCGTCCTCCAGTCGTTCGATGATGCTCGGTGCCGGCGGAGCTCCCGCCGTGGTGATGCGGATGGGCTTGTCCAATGCGTGTGCCTCATCTGCGTCCACGATGATCGAGCACACGGCCGGAGCGCCACACAGGTGCGTGATGCCCTGGTTGTCGAACGCGTCCCAGATCGCGTCCGGCCGCACAGCGCGCAAACACACGTGAGTACCGCCGGCCGCAGTCACCGCCCAGGTGGTGCACCAGCCGTTGCAGTGGAACATCGGCAGCGTCCATAGGTAGCGGGTCGCACCGTCGAAGCCGTTGTGGAACACCTCGCCCAGGCTGTTCAAGTACGCCCCGCGGTGCCCGTACAGCACACCCTTGGGCCGCCCGGTGGTCCCGGACGTGTAGTTCAACGTGATGGGCGAGTTCTCGTCCGCCACCTTGTAGCTCACGCCCCGTTCGCCCGACGACGACGCCGCGTCGCCCACTTCCAGAGGCTCCACATCGATGAACTCGTCGAACGTAGGGATCTCGCCGTACGAGTGGTCCCGCACCGGCTCGATACCGGCCTGCTCATCGGGCAGCTGGACCAGGGTGATGCCTTCCTTACCGTCAAGAGCGGAGATCACGGTGTCCAGTACAGAGGAGTCCGCGATGACCACACTGGCCTCGCTGTGCTCCAGGATGTAGTCGAGCTCGCGCGTGGACAGCCGCGGGTTCAACGGGACCAGGACAGCACCCGCGGCGGGGACCGCGTAGTGGGCCAGTAGTAGCGCCGGCAGATTGGGTGCAATCACGGCCACCGTGGGCAGGGACCGTGTCAGCTGTTCCGCACCCAGGTACTCCCCGCTCTCAGCCTCACCTTGTGCCGGGTCTTCATGGGAAGCTGCCGCACCGCCCGATCCACCCGTGCCGGCAACGTCACCTGACGCCGCGGCGTCGTCATTCGAAGCGGAAGCCGACGGAAGGTGCGGCAGCAGCGCGGTGGCGAACCGCCGAACGTCTCGCTCGAACTCCTGGTACGTCCACGATTGGTCGCCGTAGACAATGGCTTCTCGCTGGGGAAAGACTTCCGCGCTGCGCTCGATGAATCGCAATGGGGACAGGGGCTGTGCGTTCGCGTACATGGGTGCTCCTGTAATCGGTGGCTCAGTTGTAGGCCGAGAAACCGGTGATGGACTTGCCGATGATGAGCGCCTGGACCGTTTCGGTGCCCTCATAGGTGTGCAGGGCCTCGACGTCTGCAAAGTGACGCGCAACACGATTTTCCACCAGAATGCCGTTGCCACCCAAAAGGTCTCGCGCATTGGCCGCAACACGGCGGGCGGTTCGGGTCGCGGTGTACTTGGCCAGCGAGGCCTGGGGGCCGGTCAGCGTGCCGGCTTCTTCCTTGCGGGCCATGGCCATCACGAGCGTCTGCATGGACGTCAGCTCGCTGAGCATGCGCGCCAAGCGTTCCTGCACAATCTGCGACGCCGCCAGCGGACGGCCGAACTGCTCACGCTGCGCCGCGTACTGCACTGCGGTCTCGTAGCAGGCCACGGCCTGGCCGACGGCGGCCCAGGCCACCCCGATGCGCGTCGCAAACAGCACGGAAGCGGTATCGCGGAAGGAACCGGCGCCCGGCAACACGTTCTCGGTGGGAACGAACACGTTCTCCATGCGGATATGAGCCTGGTGGATGGCGCGCAGGGCCAGCTTGCCGCGAATGGTTGTGCCGCTGTAACCCTCGGACTCCTGTGGAACCACGAAACCCTGCACCGCGTTGGTGACATCATTGCGGGCCCACACCACGGTGATGCCGCCCATCGAGCCGTTGCCGATCCACTTCTTCTCACCGTTGAGGATGAAACCGCCCTCGACGGGTGTGGCCCGGGTTTCCAGGCCGATCGAGTCGGAGCCGTGGGTGGGCTCGGTCAGAGCGAAGGATCCCAGCAGCTTGCCGGACGCCATGTCGGGCAGCCAGCGCTCCCGCTGCTCATCGTTGCCGCACATGGCGATCGAGCGCATGGCCAACCCGCCCTGCACGCCACTCACGGTGGAGATGGAGCCATCGCCGCGGGAGAGTTCCATAGCCACCAGACCGGCCGCCATCTTGGACATGGGCGCGTAACCGGTCACGCTCACACCGTCGCGCAGCAGGTCCAGCTCGCCCATGCGGGCCACCAGGTCCAGCGGGTACTCGCCGCGATCCCAGTGTTCGTGAATGACGCCCAGCAGCTCGTCCTGCACGAACGCGCGGGCGCGCATCCAGTGGGCGCGGTCCTCGTCGGTGACGTCCGCGTAGACACCCGCGGCATCGGTATCGAGCACGTCATTGAGTGAGTATTCGGGCTCGACCGTGCCCTGCGGGAACAGGTCCTGATCGGTGGCGGGCTGCTGCGTCATGGTGTGATCTCTTTCGTGAATTCTCAGTGGTTCTCGGTGGGGTGAGTCAGTTCTGGGCCGCGTCGAAGCGCTGGCCGCGCACGCGCTCGGAAGCGCCGCAACGATCCAGGTATGGGGTGATGCCGCCCAGGTGGAACGGGTAGTTGGCACCCAGGATCATGCACAGGTCCACGTCTCGCGCCGAGGCCACCACGCCCTCGTCGAGCATGTGCCCGATCTCGTCCGCGAGCGCGTCCTGGACGCGCGTGAGCAACTGGCCGTTGGCGCCGTCGTCCCCCGCCGACGACGCCGCCCGCTCACCTTGCGTACGTTCCCTGGCCTGTTCGGCCTGCGGTGTGAGGTAGGTGTCGGACTCTTCGCCGCGCTTGGGGAGCACGTTGCTGAGGCCCGCTTCGGCCACGGCGTCCAGCCACGGGGACAGGGTGAAGCGGTCGGGGTAGGCATCGTGCATCGTGTGGGTGATGTGCACGAGTACCGCGGGGCCCACGAAGTCCAGCAGCTGGAGCGGTGTCATGGGGAGACCCATGGGAGCCAGTGCGTGGTCCACGGTCTTGGGGTCACCGCCGGCGTCGATGGCGCGGCCGATCTCGTCGTACATGCGGGTCAGCACGCGGTTGACCACGAAGCTCGGGGCGTCCTTGACGAGCACCGCGATCCGGCGCAATTTGGCGGCGAGGTCGAAGGCGGTGGCAAGGGTGGAATCATCGGTGGATTCTGCGGCCACGATCTCGAGCAGCGGGGTGACCTCCACCGGGTTGAACACGTGGAAACCCACGAGTCGTTCGGGGTGCTTCAGGTCTTCACCCATCGCGGTGACGGACAGGGATGAGGTGTTGGTGGCCAGGATCGCGTCATCGCGCAGCACCGGCTCCCACTGGGCGAAGACCTTCTTCTTGACCTCGAGCTCCTCGAAGACGGCCTCGATGACGAAGTCCGCGTCCGCGAGATCCTCAGGGGACTTGGCTCCGGTAATCAGGGAACCCAGTTTCTCGGCCTGCTCCGGGCTCATGCGACCCTTCTCGGCCTGGGCCGTGAAGCGATCGCGGGTGCGCTGCACGCCGGTGGCCAGGCGCTCGTCGTCCAGGTCGGTCATCACCACGGGGATCTGGGCGCCCTGAGCGATCAAGCTCGCGAGCTGACCCGCCATCAGTCCCGCTCCGATGACCGCGGCCTTGCGAATGGGGCGCACGGGGGCGTCCGGCACGTTGGCGGCCTCGCGGCGTCGGGCGGTGACCAGTTCGAATGCGTAGAGGGACGCCTTGGCGGCGTCACTCTGGACCACGGTGGAGAACAACTGGACCGCAGCGGCCGCGTTGGCGTGCCGAGAATCCGTGCGAGCGCGGCCGACCAGATCAATGGCCGCCACCGGCCCGGGTGCGGCACCGTGCCAGGCGCGCTCGGCCTTCGCCCGGGCTGCGTCGACGGCCTCCTGCCAGGCGGCGTGATCATCCGAGGTCTTGCGCGGCTCGTGCTGGCCCTCGAGTGCCTCGACAACCCACTGCTGCCACTGCTGATCCCACTCGGGCGTACCGGGAGCTGCGTCCAGAACGGCGTCCACCATGCCGATCTCGAGGGCCTGCTGGGGCTTGAGGTTCCGACCGCGCATGGAATCGGTGACGATCACGTCCAGCGCGGCCTTGGCGCCGACCAGGTGCGGCAGCAGGTAGACGCCGCCCCAACCGGGGAAGAAACCGAGGTGGCACTCGGGCAGGCCCAGCTGCGCCTTGCCCGAGGTGACCAGGCGGTAATCCGAGTGCAGCGCAAGTTCCATGCCGCCGCCCAGGGCCATCCCCGTGACCAGCGAAAAGGTGGGCACCGGCATATCCGCGAGCACGGCGAAGGTCTCGTGCCCGGCCCACACATAATCTTCCGACGCATCCTGCAACTGGGCGTAACGAATCTCCTTCAGATTGGCTCCCGCGCCGAAGGACTTGGTGTTGCCCGTGACGACCACTGCCTCGACCGCGGAGGTGTCGATCGCGGTGAGGTCGCGGCGCAACTGCTGAACCGCCTCAGAACCCCAGATGATGAGCCCGTTAGGCGCCGTAGAATCCAGGCTGACCAGGGCAATCGGGCGCTCGCGCCCGGGGAGGACCGGATAACCCACGGTGATGGTCACGGTGGAGGGGAACTTGGACTCGGTCACGCTGAACTCCTGAGTACTGAGGGGGTTGTGGCCCATGCCACATCATCATCCCCCAGATTGCCCTGAGACTGCGTCTCACGTCAAGATATTGCGTGTCATTCGGGGCGGCTTTCCAGGGTGCGGCGTCGATAGGCTGAACGGGATGAAAAACGTGCTGCCCTTGCGCTCACAGCGCCTGACTTTCCGCCGGCTCACCGAGGCAGATATTGAGCCGATGCACTCCTACCAATCCCGCGAGGATTACGCCGTGCATGCGTGGCGTGGACCGAGGGACATGGACGATGTCATAGGCATGGTCAAGGACCACATGGGAGAACGCCGCTGGGCGGAGGACGGGGACCAGTTCCGCTTTGCCATCTCCCCGCATGACACTGAGGATCTGGCCGGTGAGATCGTTCTGACGCTCGCGGACGCCGAGGCCTCCCAGGTCGAGATCGGCTGGGCGCTGCACCCGGATCACACGGGCAAGGGCTACGCCGCAGAAGCCGCGTACGCCGCCGTTGACGCTGCCTTCCAAAAACTGGGTGCCCACCGCGTGTTCGCCCGCCTGGACAGCCTCAATGTGGCGTCCGCCAAGGTGTGCGAGCGCATCGGCATGCGGCACGAGGCCACTCTCCGCGAAAGCCACTTCCAGCTGGGCGAATGGCGCGACGAACTGATCTACGGTGTGTTGGTCTCGGAGCGCGAGTTCGACTGACCCTGGGCTGCGACCAGGGCGTCGTAGACCGACCGCGCCGCTTGCTCCGCTGCCGCCCGCGGATCGGCACCTTCTTGGAGCACCACCACGACCGGCGAGGACGACGCCGCCTGCTCGGGTTGGCGGGGCACGGACGCAATCCGCCCAGGACCCGCTGAGAGACCGAAGACCGTGCACAGCCAACCGATCCGCTGATTGAGACCCGCCGCCAGTTGCTCACCGCCGTTGGCACGAGGATCCCTCAACCACGTGCGTAGATAGGCGTTGTGCACAGCCACGGTGGCCGATGCCATGGACACCGCGGTGACCCGCTGATCCGCGTTCTCAGGGAGCACCCTGCGCAAGAACTCCTGGAAGAGCCGCTCGTAGCGATGCGATGTAGCAAGTTCCCTGTCTCGAAGGCTTTCCACTTGCTGCAATAGGTGATGGCGAGCAATGGCTCGGTCCGCATGATCCAGATTGTGTCGGAACACCAGCTGCACACCCTCGGCCAGTCCCGCTTGCGGGGTGAGGTTGGGGCGGCTCAGCAGCTGTTCAAGGCGTTCGAGGTTGGAAGCGTGATCCGCGAAGACGATGTCCTCCTTGGACCCGTACTTGCGGAAGAACGTGGCGCGGCTGACACCGGTGGCCTGCGCTAACTGATCCACGGTGGTCGCGTGGTAGCCCTGCGTGGCCAACAGGCGGATTGATTTGGTGACGACATCGCCGGTCGTCCCGGGTGCGGTACTCATCGGGCCTCCTGCCGAGATGGTAGCTCGTGCGAAAGACAATCCTGAGGAGTTTCAGCGGATTGTTTCGCCGGCCACGTAGACGCCGGCAACGGTGAGTTCCGAATCCAGTACCACGAGGTCCGCGCGGAGACCGGGGGCCAGACGACCGCGGTCATCTCCAGCACCGATTGCCTGGAGCGGTGCCTGTGTGGCCGCGTAAACGGCCTGCTCCACAGATAGTCCGACATCTTCCACCGCCCGTTTGACGGCTTGGTCCATGGTCAGGGTGGAACCGGCGATCGTGTTCCCCTCGGTCAACCGGGCCACCCCGTCGGTCACGGTGACGGGTAGTGCACCGAGGGTGTAGGAACCGTCGTGCATGCACGCGGCGGACATGGCATCCGTAATGAGCGCTGTGCGTTCCGGCGCCGAGGCGAACAGCATGGCGATGACCCCGGGGTGCACGTGGACGCCGTCGCAAATCACCTCGAGGGCGACGTCCGGGCATTCGAGTGCGGCAACCACGGGGCCGGGCCTGCGGTGATGCAGCGGGTTCATCGCATTGAAGGCGTGGGTCAGGATGCCGGCGCCGGCGCGGAAGGCCCGTAGAGCGTCGTCGTACGTGGCGTCCGTGTGGCCGATCGCTATGGTGGCGCCCGCTTCGCGCAATTGCGCGATGGCCTCGGTGGCGCTGGGAAGCTCGGGTGCCAGAGTGAGCTGCCGGAGCGTTCCAGCCGCGGCGTCGATCAGCCGACCGACTGCTTCGGGAGTGGGCGTGACCAGCAGTTCTTCAGCGTGCGCGCCCCGATGACCCCGATCGAGGAAAGGGCCCTCCGCGTGCGAACCGAGCACCGCAGGATTTTCACGCGTAAGCTCTGCGGCCCATGCCAGCCGCTCGGCCATGGCGGGGACGGCATCCGTGACGAAGGAGAGCAGGGAGGACGTAGTGCCGTGGTGTCGATGAACTTCCAAGGCCTGGAGCGCGGCCTCGGGACCATCATCGAACGCGTAGCCGCCCGCCCCGTGGCAGTGGATGTCCACGAACCCGGGGGTCAGCCACGCACCCCTCAGATCAACCACTTGCGTTTGTTCATTGACGCGTGTTTGAGCCAGGTCTGATCGGCCCGGCCCTGCTTGATCACTGGCCAATCGCGAGCGCCAGGAATCTCCAGTGCCCTGGTCCCCGATCAGGCCGTCATTGAGCAACAACCAACCGTCCCGGATGATCCGGCGATCGGTGACCAGGTGGGCGTTGTGGAGCAGGGTGCGGGTCATGACTCGACCACTTCAAGCGTGCCTGTTCCCGGCCGCGATTCTTCGGTTGCTCGTTCGATCAATCGCCTGATGCCCACGAAATGGCCGCTGAGCAATCGGGCGGCCGCTGCGGAATCGCCCGCCCTCACGGCGTCAAGAATTGCTCGGTGAGCGGCGGCCGTGTCCGTGACATGTTCCGTGGTCTCCCCCGTGGGCGTCTCCACGCTCTGGTGGATGCCGCTGTAGACCTGCCAGAACGTGGTGAGCAGTTCGGCCAGGATCGCGTTGTCGATGGGTTCGAACAGGACCCGGTGAAAATCTTTGTCCTCGACCCGAACCGTCTCCCCGCGTTCCGCCCGCGCTTCCATCGCGGAGACGATGGCATCCAACCGTTCCAGGCGTTCGGGATCCATGGCCTCGATGGCGCGCCCGACCAGACCGCACTCGAGAGCTTCGCGCACGTCCACCAATTCCTGCGCGGCCACACCCGAACTCTGCAGGGACAAGCGGGCCCGGAATTCGAGGGTCCGCCCCAGTGCCGCGAGAGGGTGCCCCGCAACGAACGTGCCGTAACCGTGTCGGATCTCCACGATCCCGACCGCCTGCAACATCTTGAGTGCCTCCCGCAGAGAATTTCGCGAAACACCGAAGATCTCGCGGAGCTCGGATTCCGGCGGCACCGGATCCCCGACCTTCAGACCGCGCTCCAGGATCAAGTCCGTGATGCGCTGCTGCAATTGGTCCATGGTGTGACGACCGCGCGCAGGGGCAGCGAGTTCACTCATGAGTGCATTCTCCTTCGGTCGTCAGGCCGGGTTGGGTCTCAATGTATGGTGCCTCAAGTTTTTGTGAGGTAACGCTTCCGGCTCTGACCTGCTTTGTCACAACGTTCTCCCAAAACCAGCCCGGCGATCTCTTGTGCGCTACCCCACAAACAAGTACATTCTAGACGTAGGACGTCCTACGTCCAATTGATCATCGAGGATCACCCGCGTTGTGAAGGGGTTGATCCCCGCGCCTCACGAGGAGGATTCTCATGGAAACGCCTGGACTCGGCGGACTCAACTGGGCCGTCATCATCGTCTACCTGCTGGGCACGTTGGCCATCGGTGTGTGGTTCACCCGCAAGGCGAGTACGGGCACTGACTCGTTCTTCACCGCCAACGGTCGAATTCCGGCCTGGGCGGCTGGCTTCAGCATTTACGCGACCACCTTGTCGGCCATCACCTACATGTCCACGCCGGAACAGGCCTTCCTGACGGACTGGTCCTATGCAGCAGGAAACGTGGCGATTTTCGCCATCATCCCGTTGCTGATCTGGTTCTACATTCCGTTCTTCCGCAAACTCAACGTCACCACGGCGTACGAATACCTGGAGGAACGGTTCGGGCCGAGCATCCGGGTCATCGGCTCGGTGCTGTTCGTGCTGTTCCACGTGGGTCGAGTGGCGATCGTGATCTATCTGCCCACCCTGGCCATCAGCTCGGTCACGGACATCAATCCCGCTGTGGTCGCAGCAGCGGTTGGCGTGCTGTCGATCATCTACACGTTCCTGGGCGGCATTGAGGGCGTGATCTGGTCGGACGTGGTCCAGGGAATCATCCTGCTCCTGGGCGCGGTGCTCATCCTGGTTTTCGGTATCGCCGCCATCAACGGTGGCCTGGGCACCGTGGTCACGGATGCCGTCAATGACGACAAGTTCATCACCGCCAAGAATTGGCAGATCGGTGGCGCTGCGGCCGCCATCCCGATCATCTTCCTGGGTTCGGTGTTCAACAACCTGCATCAGTACACGGCGAGCCAGGACGTGGTGCAGCGCTATCAGACCACCACCTCGCTCAAGCAGACCGCCCGATCCTTGCTGGTCAACGGTTTCCTGGCACTCCTGACGATTCCCCTGTTCTACGGCATTGGCACGGTGCTCTACAGCTATTACCAGCACTCCGGCAATCTGCCCGAGGACTTCAACACCTCAGCTCTGGTCCCGTACTTCGTGGTGACCGCGCTCCCCGTGGGCGTGGCCGGCCTGCTGATCGCCGCAATTTTCGCGGCGGCCCAGTCGACCATCTCCTCCAGCCTCAACTCGATTTCCGCGTGCGTCACCGTGGATCTGCGGGACCGGTTCTTCCCCCGCAAGGACGGCCAGGCCAGGAAGGGCGTGGGTTTCGCCCGCATGGTCATCATCGTCGCCGGCGCTTTCTCCGTAGCAGTTGCCCTGTATCTCTCCGCCACCGATCAGGCCGAGACCTGGAACTTGTTCCTGAGCATCACCGGTCTGTTCGGTGTGCCGCTGGCCGGCGTATTCGCTCTGGGGATCTTCACCAAACGGGCCAACACCGTGGGCGTGATCGGCGGCCTGATTCTGGGCGCGGCCACGGCGTTCTGGGTTCAACAGAACACCACGTTCACGCCGTTCGCAGTGTCCGCAGCGGCCTTCGTGGGTGCCGTGCTCTTCGGCTACCTCATCTCCGCGATTGCAGGCGCGCTGCTGGGCAAGAATCCCCACGACGTGGTGCCCCTGACGATCTACGGCAAGAACTCGGAGTACGTCCGTCGCACCTCATCACCCGTGGCACCCGCAGGCACCCCGCTGGTCACCACGTCGTCCAACGACACCGTCAAGTAAAGGAGTCATCATGACTGCATTTCGTGGAATCGTCCCGCCCCTCCTCACCCCTCGTACCGTAGGCGGCGAGTTGGACCTCGACAGCCTCAACCGACTCGTCAATCACCTGATCGACGGAGGCGTGCACGGGATTTTCGCCCTGGGTTCTTCCGGCGAAACCCCGTACCTGACCTCCGCGGAGCGCGATCGGGTCCTGGCCGCAACCATTGAGGCGACGGCCGGTCGAGTACCCGTGATGGTGGGCCTCAACGAACAGTCCACCGCGCGTGTCCTAGACGAAGCAGACCGCGTCCTGGCCATCGGTGGTGACGCGGCCGTGGTCACCACGCCCTACTACGCGTTGTCCGACTCCGCCGAGATCGAGCACCACTTCCGCGCGGTCGCCGAGCGCGTGGATGTGCCGGTGTTCGCCTACGACATCCCTGTCCGCACCCACCAGAAGCTCCCGTTGGACGTCGCCATCCGACTCGCCCACGACGGCGTTCTGGCCGGCGTCAAGGACTCCTCCGGTGACGACATTTCGTTTCGCCAGCTGCTCCTGGATACCAAGGGCCTTCCGGAGTTCGCGGCGTTCACGGGTCACGAGGTGGTCGCCGACGGCGCGCTACTGGGTGGCGCCGCGGGCGTCGTTCCCGGCCTGGGAAACATTGACCCGGCCGGTTATGTCCGGATGTTCGACGCCGCTCAGGCCGGTGATTGGGCCACGGTCGCTTCCGAGCAGGATCGGC
The DNA here is from genome assembly GCF_002295155.1 of Kocuria sp. WRN011. Taxonomy (NCBI): domain Bacteria; kingdom Bacillati; phylum Actinomycetota; class Actinomycetes; order Micrococcales; family Micrococcaceae; genus Kocuria; species Kocuria sp. WRN011. The sequence continues at coordinate 116,562 of NZ_NSGI01000009.1, read as the reverse complement.
TGGCTCGGCTGTTCCGCATTGTCCTTGCGGCCACTCCCGGCCGCGTTTCCGCGGGTGCTGCCGGCCTGGGTGGTTTCAAGACCGCCTTGCAGCTCATGGGAATCATCGAGTCGAACCGCATGTCCGAGCCGCTGGTCCAGTTGGACGAGGACGAGACCGAGGCGGTTCGTGAGATCGTGACGACCGAAGAGCTCTTGTGAGTTCCACACCGGTCATCGCCGTGGATCTGGGGGGCACCAAGATCCGTTCCGGAGTAGTGGAAGGGGCCGAGGTCACCCACGTGCGTTCGGCCCCCACACCGGCCCGACTCGGGGCACACGCCGTGCTCGACGCAGTGGCCGAACTGGTAGGTCTGACCATGGCCACGGCAACTGAACATGGCCGGATTCCGCAGGCCGTGGGTGTGGGATCGGCCGGCGTGATCGATCCGCGAAACGGTGTGGTTGTCTCCGCGACCGACGCCCTTCCGGGGTGGACCGGCACCAACCTCATCGCCGAGCTGCAGCATCGGACTCGACTGCCCGTCCGCGCGGTCAATGACGTGCATGCGCACGCGCTCGGGGAGGCACGGTCGGGTGCTTCCGCGGACACGAGCGACTCGGTCTTCGTGGCTGCGGGAACGGGGATCGGGGCGGGTCTGATCTCCCATGGTCATCTGGTCACCGGGCGGAACTCGGCGGCAGGACACCTCGGTCATATCCCGTCCGGTTTTGCCTCCGACCTGCGCTGCCCCTGCGGCGGAATGGGCCACCTCGAAGCCATTGCGTCTGGCCCCGCTGTGTTGGAGGAGTATCGACGAGCGGGTGGCCGAGCGGCGTCGTCGACCACTACCGAGCTGGCGGAGGAGGCGCGCGCCGGGGACACCACGGCCCGGGAAGCTTTCGCGAAAGCCGGCCGAGCACTGGGGTCCGCGCTGGGAGGTATGGCCAACGTGTTGTCCCCGGAGGTGGTCGTGCTGGGCGGTGGCCTGGTCAGCGCCGACGAGTTGTGGTGGCCCTACCTGGAACGAGCCTTTGCAGCCCAACTGATCCCCGCCGTGCGTGGGCTGACCCCGCAGCGTGCTGAACTGGGTGCCGATGCCGCATTGATCGGGGCGGCAAGCCTGTGGGACGGAGCAGACATCAAAGTCGAGGAGAAGTGATGGCGTTTACTCAACAACAGATTGTCGAATCCCTGGCCGGGCGACTGATCGTCTCGGTGCAGGCCTATCCCGGTGAGCCCATGAGGGATCCTCGCACCATGGCCCAGGTGGCCGCATCCGCCGCGCGCGGCGGTGCAGCGGCCGTGCGCGTCCAAGGCATCGCCGATATTCACGCCGCGCGGTCCGCCGTGGAGGTCCCCGTCATCGGGTTGTGGAAGGACGGAGACACCGGTGTGTACATCACACCCACGTATCAGCACGCCTACGCTGTGGCGCTTGCGGGCGCTCACGTGGTGGCCCTGGACGGCACGCGGCGTCCTCGGCCCGACGGGCTCACGCTCGCGCAGACGATTGACCGGCTCCATCACAACACCCATGCCCTGGTCATGGCGGATTGCGGCAGTTTGGACGATGCGCTGGCGGCCTCCGCCGCTGGTGCCGATCTGGTGGGCACCACGCTCGCCGGCTACACGGGCGAACGCCCCAAAACGAATGGGCCGGACCTTGAGCTTCTCGAGGCGATGAGTCAGGCTGATATCGACGTGCCGATCATTGCGGAGGGACGCATCCATACGCCGCCCCAAGCATCCGCCGCCATCGCGGCCGGCGCTCACGCCGTGGTGGTAGGCACCGCGATCACTCACCCGACCACGATCACCTCGTGGTTCGTCAACGCCGTGGAGGGCTGAAACCGTGCGACTGGTGCTGTGCGAATCAGTGGCGGAGACCGGGCAGGTTGCCGCCGAGATCTTTGCGAGCCGAATCGAGCAGGGGCCGTGTGTACTGGGGCTCGCGACGGGTAGTTCCCCGCTGCCCGTGTACCAGTACCTCATCCGCAGGTATCGCGAGTCCGGTTTGTCCTTCGCCCAGTGCACCGCGTTCACGCTCGACGAGTACGTGGGGCTACAACCGTATGACTCCCGGTCCTACAGGGCCACCATTCGTGACGAGTTCGTCGACCACGTGGATTTGCCCACACGTTCCCTACACTCCCCCGACGCCGCCGACCCGGATCCCCGAGCGCTACGCCACGCCGCGGCCGCCTACGAGGAAACGATCCGCCTGGCCGGTGGGATCGACGTTCAGTTGTTGGGGATCGGTGCCAACGGGCACATCGGCTTCAACGAGCCGTCCTCGTCGCTGGCCTCGCGCACCCGCATCAAAGCGTTGACGCAGCAGACCCGCGAGGACAATGCCCGATTCCTCGGTGAGGACGAGACGGTCCCCAAACTCTGCCTCACCCAGGGCCTCGGAACCATCCTGGACAGCCGTCACGCCGTGCTCGTGGCGCAGGGGGAGGCAAAGGCCGACGCCGTCGCGGCCGCCGTGGAGGGGCCGGTCTCGTCCGCGTGTCCGGCCTCGGTCCTGCAACTGCACCCCCACGCCACCGTGATCCTGGACGCTGCCGCCGCGAGCCGACTGCAGAATCTGGACTACTACCGCCACGTCCAGCACCTCAACGACGAGCTGGGACTGCTGCCCTAGTGAAGTAGCCGCAGGAACCATGCCTGGGAAACGCGTGGGGCGAGCCGGGTGCTGTCCGTGCACGGGAACAAGACCCGGAAACAGGAGCGGCGAGTGCGCGCCGTTCGTGCACGGGAAAGTGAGCGCCGCGGGGCAACGGGCCCCGCGGCGTCGTACCCGAAGTGCTGGTCAGGAATCCCGCAGGACGCGATAGCCCTTGCGCGGGTCGTAACCGTGGATCTCGCGGGTGTCCAGAACGGCCATGAAGTCCAGGACGTCCGGGGAGATGACCTGCCCCGGCACGAGAACCGGGAACCCGGGCGGATAGGGCGTCACGAAACCGGCCGAGACGGGTTTTTCACCGTTGGTCACCCGCTCGCGCAGCTCTTCGTGGGCAACGTGTTCCACGGACTTGCGGCGCTGACCCTTGAAGAACGCGGCGCGCATATCTCCATCCGGGAGCTCCTCGTCCGTGGCGTACCCGGGAGCGAACGAACTGAAGTCCGGAAGCGGCGGCATGGGGGTGTCGTCGACCTTGGCCGCGAGCTCGGGATCGAGCTGAGAGTTCTCGTCCTCGAAACGCTGCGCGAGCTTCACGAGCACCTCCACGAGGTACGCGATCGCGCTGCGCGAGGTGCCGATGTTGGTCATGAACAGCACGGTGTTCCGGCTCGTCTTGTTCACCTGAATGCCGTAACGATCCATGAGCAGGTCGTGCTTGAACGTGTCACCGTCCACGCCCGTGCGACTGATCTCGATGGTGATACGGCTGGGATCCACCACGAACTCGTCCGTGGTCCATGCCTTCCACATACTGGCCAACCCGTCGCGCAACGGCATGGGCCGGCCCACCTCGCGATTCTCGCTGGGCACCAGGTCGTGGGCCGTGAGCACGCGGAAGCTCCGGCGCAACAGCGGATGGCGCGCGATGGCCTGGGACAGGCTCGTGGCCAGATCCAGCTGCCGCTGCACGAGCTCGTAGCCCTCCAGCTCTACCTGACGTCGCCCGATGTCCAGGGACGTGAGGATCTGGTAGTTGGGCGAGGTGGAGGTGTGCGTCATGTACGCCTCGTGGAACGGCTCCTCGGCTTCGCGCACCCACTCGTCGTCGTGCACGTGAATCATGGACCCCTGCCGCAGCGCAGTGAGGGTCTTGTGCGTGGACTGGGTTGCGTACACGCGGATCTTGGCGTCCGGAGCGGGAACGAGCCGCTCTTCCAACCACACTTCGTCCGGCGCGGGGTTGCCCTGATCGTCGTACAGACGCTTCTGCTGCTCACGGTAGGCGATCTGGTGCGCCCTGGTCCCCAGCTTTTCCTTGAGGTGCGAGGCAGCCCACATGGCCGTACGACGTCGCGTCACGGGGTGGAAGGTCGCGAACGCGAACCACGCCTCGTCCCACAGGAAGACCAGGTCCGGCTTGATGGCCAGGCATTCGGCCATGACCCGCTCGGGGTCATAGACGATGCCGTCAAAGGTGCAGTTGGTGAGCGTGACCAGCTGGACCTCGTCCAGACGACCCGCGGCTCGGTAGTCCAGCAGCAACTGCTTGATCCGGGACAGCGGCACAGCGCCGTAGAACGCGAATTCGTTACGCGGGTATGCCTCCAGGTACGCGGGACGAGCGCCGGTGAGCACCACCGCGTGATGGTGGGACTTGTGACAGTTGCGGTCCACGAGCACCACGTCATTGGGTGACAACAGCGCTTGGTGCACGATCTTGTTGGCGGTCGAGGTTCCGTTGGTCACGAAGAACGTGTGCTTGGCCCCGTACGCACGGGCCGCGAGTTCCTGAGCCTTCTTCAACGTGCGCACCGGCGCCAGCAGTGAGTCCAGCCCGCCAGAGGTCGCGGAGGTTTCCGCCAGCAGGAGGTTCAACCCGTAGAAGTCCACGAGGTCCTTGATCCACTTGGAACCCACCACGGAACCGCCGCGGGCAATGGGCAGCGCGTGGAAGACACCCACCGGACGCCGCGCGTGCTCCTGGACCGCGGAAAAGAACGGGGTGTCGTACAGGTGGGACACCCGGCGCAACAGGGTGAGGTGCAGCTCGAGCTTGTCCTCGCGCCGGAACACGCGACGGAAACGGTGGGTCAGCGCACCGGACAGGCCTTCGATATGGGCGCCCGCCATCAGGTACAGGTCCATCTCGGGGCGCAGCTCGGCCAGAGTGTCGGCCAACCGGAGCACCCGCTGAATGGACGCGAGCGGAGTGCGGGCGGAGGCTGATTCCGGGCTCACCAGATCGCGAGCCATGCGAATCGAGTTCTTGAGATCGCGGCTCAACGGCTGGCGAGTGCGCTCGCTGAATCCGGGGCGGACCACGCACGCGAGAATGTTGGGGTTGGTCAGGACCGCCGCCACGGCGTCGTCGGCGGAGGGCACGATCACGTACTCGTAAATGAAATCGTCGGCGGAGGAGCGCAACCGCAGGCCTTCGGCACGCAGACCGTCACGGTCCGCCTGGGTGCTCTCGTCCACGATCAGCACCTCGAAGCGGGGCCGCGGGTCGGTGTCGATCGGAAGGTCCGAGTTCTCCGGATCGTCGGCAAAATCATCGCGGGACGTGTCCGGCACGGTGTCACCGCGGAGCCGGTTCACGACCTTTCCGATCCGGTCGAGCGCCATGTGGTAGTCGCCCTGTTCGAGCATTTCCCGGATGGAGGCGACATAGCGTTGGCCGAATCCGGCCCAGTACATTTCAACGGTTTCGAGGGCGCGCAGTGAGCGCTGGAGTTCGCTGTCCGCGGCGAGGGCTTCTTTGTCCTCGTTGCCGAGCGCAATGCGTTTCATGGCGAACCGCAGGTACTCCCACGCGTCACTGCGCAGCCGCCACGTGCTGGCGGGCATTCCGGGGTCCGGTTCAAGGATTCCGGTGGCACTCCCCCGACGGTTGTTCTGACCTTGGTCGTCCGTGGCCGGTGTATCCATCGAATTCCTCCGCTTGCTCCATTGCCTGCGCCGAACTGTTGAACGTTCATCCTATGTCCGGGCCCGCGGGGGCTCGCGGAACATAACACTTTGCGACGGCAACTCGGTCTCAGCTACCGGCATCGGGTGCCGTGCTTCGGGTGTCGTGCATCGGGTGCCGTGCGTCGGCCAGGTTGACTCGGCTCGACTGCCTCGGCCGGGTTGTGTCAGCCCGCGAACCTCGCCGTGGGCAGGCCCGGAATCGCCACCCTCACCGAGTACAGGGACCCGGCGGTGGGCTGCACATCGTTCGGCAGGTTCTCGCGCGAGGTGGTGATGTACAGGGTCCGCAGATCCTGCCCGCCCAGCGTGCACGCCGTGGTCTGCTTGGCGCCCACACTCACCACGGTGTCCAGGGTTCCGTCCGGGAGGTAGCGGTGGACCTGGCCGGCGCCGTTGAGCGCGGTCCACACGGCACCTTCCGAATCCACGGTCAGCCCGTCCGGGTTGGCGGACACGCTGCCGGGCTCGTACTCCTCGTCCGCGTCCCAGGCGCCGGCCGCGGCGTCGTCGTCGACCACCGGCGTGACGAAGGTGCGGCGATTGTGCAGGCCGTTCGCCGCGGACCAGTCGAAGACCGAGACCTCACCGGTGGGGGTGTCGTTGTAATAGGCGAGCGAGCCGTCCGGGGACCACGCAATGCCGTTGGAAATGGTGACGTTCTCAAGCACCGGTTCCCACTCCAGGTCCGGTGAGACCCGGTAGAGCGTGGCGGAACCCTCGGACTGGTCGTAGGCCATGGACCCGATGTAGAAGGTGCCGTCCGGGGCGACCCCGCCCTCATTCATGCGGATCTCCGGCGATTCCCACAGGGTGACTTCGCGTTCGGGATTACCGGCGGCGTCCGTGAGGAGCACCCCGCGTTCCACGGCGATGATCTGGCCGCCATTGACGCGCGGACGCACGCACGCCGCCACGGTTCCAACGTGCTGACGGCGCGGCTGCTCATCCCGGCCGAACGTGAGAATGTCCCCGGCGAGCATGTCGACCCACGCCAGACCGCCCCATTCGGGGCTCCAGCACGGGCCCTCGCCGTGATAAACCCAGCTCGGCGTCAGGCGCTGGGCGCTGAGCCGGTTCATTGCTGGGGCCTACGCAGCTGATTGACGATCGGTACCGCCGTGGTGGGAATGCGGTCGCGGTCGTAGGTGATCTCGGTGTAGCCGTGCGGGGTGGGTTTGCCGTCCTTGTCCAGGTTCACGAACACGATCTTGTCGATGCTCAGGATCAGCTCCCGCGTGATCATGTTCCGCACCTGCGCGCGCATGGTCAGCGACGTGCGGCCGAACTTGGTGGCCGTCAGACCCATCTCGATGATGTCGCCCTGTACCGCCGAGGCCACGAACTCAATCTCCGACATGTACTTGGTCACTGCGCGCTGATTGCCCAGCTGGACGATCGCGTAGATCGCGGCTTCCTCGTCGATCCACCGCAACAGCGACCCACCGAACAGGGTGCCGTTGGCGTTGAGATCTTCGGGCTTGACCCATTTTCGGGTGCGGAATGTGATGTCCGTGTTCGGCTGCATAGGTTCAGCTTAGTGAGGTCGCGGCGCGGGGTCGCGGGTTTCGTTCCTCGGTTTTACCGCCGACGACGCCGCTCGCGGCCTACGTGCCGAACGCTCGGTGAGCGACCAGCTCGGCAGGACGCTGGTCCCGCGCGTCACTGCCCGGGGCTGCGTGGGTCTTGGAGCGGCGTCGTCATTGCTACTCAGCCGCGGACCAGCTGGCGGATGGCGACCTTGTCCAACTTGCCGGAACCGTTGCGGGGCACCTCTTCCACGGCGACGAGGTCCTTAGGGAGCTTGTACCGGGCCAAGCGGTCGCTGCAGAACTGTCGCAGTTCCTCGATGGAGGGAACCTCGTGACCGGGCTGCGGTTGCAGGACGGCCACGATGCGCTCACCCCACTGCTCGTCGGGAGCGCCCACCACGGCGGCGTCGGAGATGTCCGGGTGCTCGGCCAGGACGCGTTCGATCTCCGCGGGGTACACGTTCTCACCGCCGGTAATGATCATGTCCTTGAGGCGATCCACGATGTAGTAATAGCCGTCCGGATCCCGGTAGCCGATATCGCCGGTGTGGAACCAGCCGTCCGTGAAGGCTGCGGCGGTGGCGCCCTCGTCCTCCCAGTAGCCGCTCGTGACGTTGGGGCCGCGCACCCACAATTCGCCGCGCGTATCCGGTTCGGAAACGGGCTCTCCCGTGCCGGGATCCATGATCTGCACCTCGGTGTAGAGCATGGGCATACCCGCCGAACCGGCCTTCTCGTAGGTGAGTTCGGTGGGCAGGTAGGTGGCGAAGGGTGCGGTTTCGGTGAGACCCCACGCCTGCTGAACGGGAACGTTCTTGGCCTCGAAGAGTGAGATCACCACGGGAGGGACGGGGGCCCCGGCGCAGATCAGGGCGCGCAGGGAATCGAGTTTCGAGCCCTTGAATTCGGGATCGTGGGTCAGGGAGAGCAGCATGGCGGGGACGAAGAACGCATTGTTCACGCCGTAGTTCTCGATGTCCGCGAGCACCTGGGACGGCACGAACCCGCGCCGGACCACCGTGGTGTTGCCGCGCACCAGCGCTCGTACCGTGAACGAGTTCAGCGCGCCGATGTGGAACAGCGGTGCCACGGCGTAATTGATGTCCCGGCGGCGGGTGTCCACCAGCGAATCAACGTTGAACGCGTTCCAGAAGATGTTGCCGTGACTCAGCCGCACGCCCTTGGGCTTGCCCGTGGTGCCGGAGGTGAACATCAGGATGGCCAGGGTGTCGTCCGTGGTCTCGGCCGGCTCACCGAGTTCCGTATCCTCCGCGCGTTGCACGAAACCGCTCAGCGGAATCCAGTGCTCCGCGATCTCGAGCCCGTCATTGAGGGGCACCGCGGGATCGTCATCGATCAGGATGGTCTCGGTCTCAAAAGGCCACCCCGCGCCGTCCTGACCGGAGCCCTCGAGGGTGCCGAGAGCGGCGTCGACAACCGGGGCGTGACCGGGCTCCACAATCATCACGCGCGGTGCGGACCGCACCAGGAGCTCGCCGACCTCGCGCGGGGCAAGACGGAAGTTGAGCGGCTCGAACACGCCGCCCAGCCACCAGGTGGCGAACATGGTGCGCAGGAACATTTCGGAGTTCAGGCCGAGGTAGACCACGCGGTCGCCTTCGTTCACACCCGACGCCGCCAAGCTCGCCGCGAGTTCGCGCACGTTACCCGCGAACTCGTCGTAGCTGAGGGTACGGCCCTCGTAAATCACGGCCGCCAGGTCACGGCTGTAGCGCTGGTTGAAGAGCAAGCCGCGGACGGGGCTGATGTTGACCGAGTTGGACACGGGTGAGCTCCTGAAATAGAGGATATTCTCTATCGTTGAGAATCTCAACGAGTGATGTGATTCACGTTACCAACACCCATGATGTTCCGGAACCGGGTTTTGATATCGGAAACGTATTGATTCGTCCCGTTACCGTGTGAGCATCCTCGATCGCCGGGGGTGTTGCCGGCCGGGAGACATGGGTTGACCGCCTGGACCGCCTCGAACCACGACCCGCGGCCAATGACCGCCCGACGTCTCGCAGGGCGCGGGCACGAGGGGTCAGGGCCGTTGCCGCGTAACCTTGGTGACATGCCCTCGTCCTCACGCCGCACGGGTTCTGCCGACGCAGCCGCTCCGCTCACGCACCGCAGCTTCACCGGTGCCTGGCAGTTGCTGGGCGTGGCCGCGACCGCGATGGCCGTGGGGATCGCCGAATTCTTCGCGTGGCTGACCGGGCCCTTGGGGTCCCCACTGACCGCGGTGGGCGGAGTCGTGGTGGATTCTGTCCCCGCGCCCGTCAAGGACACCGTGATCGCCGTGTTCGGCACCGGTGACAAGATTTTCCTGTTTGTGATGATGGCCGTGGGGCTCGTGGTACTGGGATTGCTCGTCGGCGTCGCGGAGCGGCGACGGCGCCGCACGGGTATCGCGGTCCTCGCCGCGCTGGGGCTGGTCGGACTGGTCGCCGTGATGACCCGAACGGGTGCGGACGCGGTTAACGCCGTCCCCGTGGTTGTCGGCACCGGCGTCGGCCTCGCATTCCTCAGCTACGCGGGTGGCCGTGCGGCAGCTCCCGCGGCCGATGACCCGCTGGATCGCCGTAAATTCCTCCAGCTGTCCGCGGGAGCACTGACCCTGGGAGTGGTCGCGGGCGCAGTGGGGCGATGGGCGGTGTCGGCGGCCCGGAAAGTCCCCGACATGCGCGCCGCGCTGAGCATTCCGGCCCCGGTCGCTCGCGAGGCCATCCCCGCCGGGACCCAGGTGCCAGTCGCCGGCACCGAGCTGTGGTTGACCCCCGCCGAGGACTTCTACCGGATCGACACCGCACTGAGCGTCCCCCATCTCGACGTGAGCCAGTGGCGACTACGCATCCACGGGATGGTGGACCGGGAGATCGAGCTGACCTTCGACGACCTCATCGGGCGTCCGCTGCACGAACGCACGGTGACGCTCGCGTGCGTGTCCAATCAGGTGGGCGGCGACCTCGTGGGAAACGCCGTATGGACCGGTGTGCCGTTGCGAGAAGTGCTCGCGGAAGCCGGAGTGAGCCCGGACGCGGACATGGTGCTCTCGACGTCCGAGGACGGTTTCACGGCCGGGACACCCCTGAGCGCCCTCACGGACGAAAACCGCACCGCCATGCTCGCCGTGACTATGAATGGAGAGCCACTGCCCTTCGAGCACGGCTATCCGGTGCGCATGGTGGTTTCGGGTCTCTACGGGTACGTCTCCGCAACCAAATGGCTCGTGGATCTCGAGGTCACCCGCTTTGACCAGGCCGAAGGCTACTGGACGCCCCGGGGTTGGTCCGCGGAGGGGCCCATCAAGATGTCCTCTCGTATCGACGTCCCCCGAGAAAACGCGAGTGTGGACCCCGACATGACCCTCGCGGGCAGCGCGTGGGCCCAGAACACGGGAATCACCGCGGTTCAGGTGCGGGTGGACGGCGGGGAATGGATGGACGCAACTCTCGCCGCAGTGCCGTCCGAAGACACCTGGCGGCAGTGGTCCGTGCGCATCACCGATCTTCCTGCCGGTTCCCACATGGCCGAGGTCAGAGCGGTGGACGCGGACGGGCAGGTGCAGACCTCGGAGCGGGCACGCCCCGACCCCAACGGTTCCTCGGGCTGGCACGAGCGGGCCTTCACCGTGCGCTCCTGACCACCCGCTCACCGGACGGCGACACCGTGCGGCGAGCACGTGACCTCGGTCCGCGCACGAGGATGCGCGCCGGCCCGTGATCGGTCATGATGCCTGCATGACCGATTCTCCGCCCACACACTCCACGAAGCCCCCCGCGGGCAGTACCCGGTTACAACGCAAGGTGCTGATCGTCCTCGCCACCGGACAGATCTTGGGCGGGTTGGGCGTGGGCGCCACCTTGGCGCTGGGTGCGCTCCTGGTGACGGAGGTTTCCGGGTCCAGTGCGCTCTCCGGCCTGGCGGCCACCATGAACACCCTGGGCGCGGCGATCCTGGCCATTCCCTTGGCCCGCCTCGCCCAACGGCGGGGGCGGCGGATCTCGCTGACCACCGGCGCTCTGGTGGCAATTCTCGGCGCGTCCGTAATTGTCACGGCCGCCATTCTTGGATCGCTTCCCCTGCTGTTGACCGGCATGGGGCTACAGGGCGCGGCCATCGCGCTGAACCTGCAGTCCCGCTTTGCCGCAACGGACCTGGCCCTGCAGAAGACTCGCGCCCGGGATCTGTCATTGATCGTATGGTCCACCACGATCGGTTCCGTGGTGGGACCCAACCTCTTCGAACCCAGTGAGCTCCTGGGACGCGCCCTTGGACTCCCCCAGTTCACCGGCGGCTTCCTGATCGCCATGGCCGCACAGGTACTCGGCGCGACGGTCTATTTCCTGGGGCTGCGACCGGACCCGCTCAAACTCGCACTCGCCCGGGGCGCCACCATCAAGAACAAGCCCGGCCCCGCCGGCGGATTCGGGAGTCTACGTTCCGTTCCGGCGGCTCGCCAAGCTGTCCTGATCGTGGCGCTCTCCCATGCCGTGATGGTGGCGGTCATGTCCATGACGCCCGTGCACCTGACCAGCCACGGCGCCACTCTCTCGCTCGTGGGGCTCACCATCAGCCTCCACGTGGCCGGCATGTACGCGCTGTCCCCCGTGTTCGGATGGCTCGCGGACAAGATGGGCCGCGCGCAGACCGTACTTCTGGGGCAAGCCACATTCGCCATCGCACTGTTGCTCACGTTCTTGGGCGCAGAGAACCAGGCCCTGGTTCTGACGGCGCTGATCTTGCTGGGTCTCGGCTGGTCCGCATCCACCGTGGCGGGCTCCACCATGGTCACGGAATCCGTTCCGGTGCAGGACCGGCCGGGTCTGCAGGGCACCTCGGACCTGGTCATGAACTTGTGCGGCGCGGCCGGTGGCGCGCTGGCCGGGCCCATTCTGGCGATGGTCGGTTTCTCCGGGCTGGGCCTGGTGTTCCTGGCCGCGGTGCTGGTGGTGACGGTGGTGGCGGTAAAGACCCTCCGTGACACTCGCGTCACCATTTGATCCCGCCTTACTGCACGGTAGGTCGCCCTACCCTGCAGTAAGGCCCCATTAAATGGCTCACCAGGCCCATCGCACCCGAAATTACCCCAGATAGAACCCGCCGTCCGAGGTGAGCACCTGACCGACGATCCACGCGCCGTCGTCCGTGGCGAGCCAGCTGATCAACTTGGCAGGGTCCCCCGGTTCACCAAAACGGCCGAACGGCTGAGCGTCGAGCAATTCCTGCACGCCCTCGAGCGAGCGATCCGTGGCGTCCGGCGTCAGGTACCCGGTATCGACGGGGCCGGGGTTCACGGTGTTGAGCACGATACCCAGCTCGAGCAGCTCCGCCGCCACCGTGGCGGTGACCCCCGCGAGCGCGGCCTTGCTCGTGGCATAAGCGACCTCGCCGCGCATGGGCCCGTGCCCCTGACCCGACGTCATCCAGAACACGCGACTGGTCGGCTTGCTGAATTTCTTGTCGTGCCCGTTACCCAATCGATCGCCCGGCCTCGCGGCCTCGGTAGGTCTATCGGTCTTGAGCAGGGCGAAGGCCCGCGTCAGCAACAGGGTGGAGCGGGTGTTCGTGTTCCAAAAGGCATCCAGCGCCTCGGGTGTCATGTCCAGGATGGAGCCGTCTCCGCCGCTCTTGGCGTGATTGCACACCAGAATGTCCAGGGATCCGGTAAGCGCGTGCGCGGCGTCGACGAGCGGCTGGATCTGCCCCGTGTCCTGCAGGTCTGCGCTCATCTCACCCAGCACGGCACCTTCGGTGAGTTCGGCCCGCACTTCGCCGACGACGCCGCTCAGGTCGTCCGCGCCCCACGGCTGATCCTGGTCGTGCGGGCCGTAGTGGTGGATGAACACGCTGGCCCCCAGGCGGGCAAAGGCGCGGGCCACGGCAAAGCCGATCCCGCGGCGTCGTGACACCCCGGTGACCAGCGCGGTCTGTCCGGACAGCGGAAGGGACGCTCGCGAAACGCTCATGGCCCCATCCTCCCAGGATGATTTCCCGGGATACCAACGCCGCCCTTGCAGGTTCACGTGGTGAGGGTCGCGTACACCACGTAGTTGTCCCCGAAGTTACCGGTCGCGGGGTCGTAGCCGTCGCAGGTGATCAGCCGCAGCTCGGCCCCCGGGGTGTTGCCGTAGACCTTCAGGGTGGGGAATTCGTCCTTGGCGTAGGCCTCCCCGCGATCGACCGTGAATGTAGCGGTGCTCCCGTCCTGCCGGGCAACCTCGATGGTGTCCCCGGGACGCAGTTGGCGAAGGTCCGCAAAGACTCCGGGGCCACCACCCGTGGCGTTGACGTGACCGAGCAGCACTGCCGGGCCGCGCTCGCCGGGCGTGGGTGAGCCGTCGTACCAGCCGGCCGGGGACCCGGGAGGCTCCGGTGGGACCTCCAGGGAACCGTCCTCGCGCAGGCCCAGGTGCAGTAGTTCGGACCTGGTGCCGGTGGCCGGGATCGACAGGGACTGCGGGTCCGATGCGGCCAGCACTTTTTGCGCGGGCCCGGAAGCGGCTGCCGACGCGGCCGTGGGGCTGGGAACCGGGGCGGCCGCCGAGGTGCTGGGGACCGGAGTGGCTGTCGAGGTGCTGGCCGAGGCCACGGGGACCTCACCTGTGGCCCCGGACTCCGGAGTGCCGCCGGAGGTGCAGCCGGTAAAGCAGAAAAGGGCAGCGATCGCCGCGCAAGCCATCAGGCCTGCGCGGCGATCTGTGCTCGAACCCGTCATGGGAGTCGAACTCCTTCGTGCCGGATCAACATGCGAATCGGTCAGCTCCGGGCGCGGCGGTGGGCCACGAACATCCCGGAGGCGGCCAATGCCACGGCACCGACACCGGCGGCGGCCACTCCAACTGTCGCACCGGTGTTCGTGTCCGTCTCCACGCCGGTGTCGGCTCCGCCGTTCGGCATGGCCGCCATCTGCGACGCGCCCAAGGTGCCACACGCGGCCGGCAGGGTCGCGGCCAGCGGCAGCTTGGGATCCAGACTGGATTTCTTCTCAGCCGCGGCGGCCGGCATCTTCGCGGGGTCCACACCGTGGACGACCACAACCGCGTTGCCGTCCTTCAGGGACTGCGCGGTCTCCGCATTGAGATCGAAGGTCCGCTCATAGGTGTAGGAGCTGCCTCCGGGGAAGCGGTCCACGGCCAGGGCGGAATCCGCACTCGTGTCACCCTCGGTCGTCAGGGACGTGCCGATCATGCCGTAGAACGGGTGGCCCTCGGGCGTGCTGACCACGCCATCGCCGTCGGTGTCGGCGGAGGCCGGCGGACAGACTCCCTGAGCACTGATGTGAATGTGCTGGGCGTGCGGGAACGGCCCGTCCATGAAGGTCTCCGCGGCACCGGTGACATTGACCGTGACGGTGGCCTGGTTGCCGTGGACGTCAACCATGGCCTCACCGGTGGTGCCGGAGTTGTTCATGGTGTTCAGGGTCGTCTGGGTCGACCACATGTCGCCCTCGTGGGCCATGGCCGGGGCGACCTGCAGCGCCAGGGCGCTCAGGGCCAACGTGGGAACGGCGAGCAAACGCAACTTCTTGTTCATGATCGGTTCCTTACTTAGCGTGCGGGGGGTGCTTTGTGCTGGTGTTACACGGGGAGTTCGGTGCCGATCGCTGCCCGGATGGGTGAGCTGAGAAAAACCTTAAGATTTCTTTTCGCGGCGCAACCACGCCCGAGATAGAACCATCCGCCCGGGGTTCGGCTACGAACTCCCCCATGTGAACCCTTTCCTCCGGCCCTCTTCGCCTCGCCACGGTCCAGCCCTGCCCGGACGCATCTGGCCAGGAAACCGCCCGGTCACGGCACACTGCGGGGGCATGTGCCGGTGGTGCCACGATGTCCGGGGCGTGTGGCAGTATTCACACTGGAACAACATCGACCGCCCCCGTGAGAAGTACTCGTGTCGAAGGGATGACCAGTGGGAAAGCATGTTTGAGCCCGGCCCAGGCCGGAGAACCCCCCGTGATCCTCTTCCCGGCTCCCCGGACGAGCCAGCCCCCCAACAGCACACAGCCTCACGGCCGCACGTAGAATCCGATGAGGGCAGGGGAGAAGACCTTACGCAACTGCTGCTGCGCAGCGCTCGCGGAGACGAAGCCGCCTTCGCCGCACTCTATGACGCCACCGCGTCCAGGGTTTACGGACTCACGAGACGGCTGACGCGGTCACCGGAGCTTGCCGCGGAGGTTGTCCAAGAGGTCTACCTAATGGCCTGGCAGCAAGCCACCCGCTTCGATCCGAGCCGCGGCTCCGTGGCCGCCTGGCTGTCCACTCTGGCCCACCGCCGCGCCGTGGATCGGATCCGGCAAGTGGTGCAGGAACGGGGCAGAGAACAAGTTTATGAGAGTCGGAGGGTGGGGGCACCGATGGATGCGACCTGGCAGGAGGTCGAACAGGACATGGACACGCGCGAAGTTCGGACGGGTCTGGGAGCCCTCACGCCGCTGCAGCGCGAGGCCGTCACCATGGCGTATTACAACGGATGCACGTACCAGGAGGTGGCCCAGCGGCTGGACATCCCGTTGGGCACGGCCAAGGCCAGGATCAGAGACGGTTTGAAGAGGCTCGGTACGGCGCTGGGGGCGCAGCAATGAGCCACGACATCCCAGAGCCCGGTCTCGCCCCCGACGATCTTCATGACTTGGCCTCCTTGTACGCCGTGGACGCCTTGGACCCCGCCGAACGGGCGGCATTCGAGTCTCATCTGGCCGACTGCCCACCGTGCCGGGCGGAGGTTGCCCGCTATGCCGAAACCACGGCCCAGCTGGCGGCCGCGGTGGCGCAGGACCCGCCGCCCGCCCTGCGCACCAGTGTCCTGGATGCCATTCACGGCACCCTCCCCTCGCCCGCGCACCTCGACACGAGCGCGGCCACGGCCACGGCCACGGCCACGGCCACGGCCCAGCCTGCTGCCAGGGATCCCGAGCGGCAACCTGCCAAGGGTACATGGGGAGACCGCGCCCGCTCCGACAGGGGCTCGCACGTGTCGCTGGACGCGCTACGACGTCGTTATCGTCGCGTGCTCGTCGCCGCCGTGTCCACCGCTCTCGTGCCCGGGGTGCTGGCGGGCGGGTGGGGCCTGGGGGTGCAGGCGGAGCAGCGGCAGCAAGAACACATCGTGGCTCAGGAACAGGACCGCGAGAATCGGCTGCTGGCCGCCTCGGACGTCACCACGCGAAGCCTGGATGTGGGGGGCCGGACAGGCACTTTGGTCGTGTCCCGGGAGCAGAACACTGCCATGTTCGTCTCCGATGACCTGCCCGCCCCCGGGGAGAACAGCGAGTATCAACTGTGGTTGATGGACGGCGATACGCCGGTTCCCGATGCGCACTTCACCGGAGGCCAACTGCGCACCTGGCTCACCGGCGATGTGGCCGAGGCCGACGCCGTGGCCATGACCATTGAACCCGCCGGCGGTTCCACCACCCCCACCCTGCCGCTGGTGGCCAGCACCGAAATCTGATGTCGTAACCCATCCGGCGCGGCGCGGGCTCCGAACATGTGGTGAAACACCAGCAACGACCACCGCACCGCTCGGCGCCCCCGCCTCTCGAAGGCACCGTCGAGTGCGGCGCGGGAATCAGGGAGAGACATCATGGCATTCGATATTGATCGGTACACCCAAGCGGCCACGCCGGTCACCTGGGAGGACCTGGACTACGAGGTCTTCCGCGATCACCCCCTGCCGCCGGACACTCTGCGCACCTTGCGCTACATGTGCGAGATCGAGTTCCACACCGTGTGCTATCTGCGCGACATGCTGGTCAGTCCCTCACGCAAGGATCCGGAGGTGGGCACGTTCATGACCACCTGGAACTGGGAAGAAATCTGGCACGGGGAAGCCCTGGCCCACGTACTGGGCCTGCACGGGATCACGGTGACCTACGACGTGCTCAAGGCCAAGCGGATGAAACTCGGGTGGCGGGATCGGTTCAGCCCGGTCAAGCAGTCACTGCTGTCCAACATTGTGGGCATTGATTTCGTGGCGGTGCACATGTTGTGGGGCTCCATCAACGAACGGTCCACCGCCGCGGCCTACAAGCGCCTGGCCGCGCTTGAGGACAGCCCCGTGCTCGGCGAACTGCTGCGCAGGATCGCTTCCCAGGAGGCCAAACACATTGCCTTCTACACCACCCAGGCCCGCGCGCGGTTACAGGACAACTTACGCGCCCAGAAACTGGCCCGCCTGGCCCTGCGCACCGCGTGGCAGCCGGTCGGCTCCGGGGTTTCCCCCGAGGCCGAGGTCGACCACGTGTTACGACACTTGTTCTCCGGCCCCGAGGGGCGCAAGGAAGTCCTCGCCATAGACCGCCACGTCGCCAAGCTGCCCGGCATGGCGGGGCTGAACCTGGTGGCCGAGACCTTGGATTCCCGGGGAGTGCCCGCATGAGTGCTCCCACCTTCGACGTACGCGCGTACATGCGCAACCCCTACGTCATGTACCCCGCGGACCTGGACCTGGGGACAATGGGCTCGTTGTCGGGACCGGCAATGGAGACGCTCAACTACCTGTGGACGGTGGAGAGTCATGCATTGGACCGGATGCGCGATCTGTTGGTCACACCCACACACGCCGAATCCAGGGTGACCGCCTTCCTTTCCACCTGGGCCCACGAACAACACTGGCTGGGCGCAACCCTGCAGGCACTCCTGAGCGCCAACGGCCGGCCTCCCCGAGAACCCGGCGACACACAGCTCGGACGTATCCTGCGGGCCTGGGACGACCGGTGCCGACCCACCGTGGCCGCCATCGGCACCAACCTCCTGAACGCGGACATCACCGGGGCGCACATGGTCACCGGGTGGTTGGACACCGCCGTGGTGGCAACGGTTTATCGGCGGCTGGGCGGCATGGAGCCCGCGCTGGGAGATCTCATGCGCACGGTGGGTCGCCTGAAGGACCGGCACATGGCTTTCTACGCTCCCGAGGCCCACAACCGCCTGGCCGACGCCGCCTCGGCACGCCGGGTCGCCCGCGTTGCGGTGAGCCGATGGCGTTTCCCCGGCACCCGCTACGCCGGCCCGGCACCGGCTCGCGCCGCAGTTGCCGGTTTCTTCGCCGACCCCGGTGTCCGCGGTGCCGTGGCGGAGCTTGACCGCACCGTGGCCACGTTCCCCGGCCTGACCGGCGCCCACCCGGTGCGAACGGCACTCGGGCATCTGACCGTCGTGACCATCTGATGCCGCCTTACTGCACGGTAGGTCGCCCTACCCTGCAGTAAGGCCTCACCATATGGCCCACCCGGTGTCCGAAGGGCGTGCCATCGCCAGGACAACAGCGTGCCTATGTCCGTTATTGAGACCAGAACGCATGATTGTCTCAGTAAGACCTTTATTGAGATAATTGTTGTTAACAGTCTCAATAAGGAGTCCCATGTCCGCAGCCACTTGGCCCGCGATCGGCCACGAAACCCACCGCTGGGATCACCGCGACCCCATGGCATCTCATCGCGCACGGATTCGGAACACCGGGAATTTTGCGGCGGCGGTCGCCCCCCAGATCTCCTCGCTGACTCCGGATCTCCCCCACAGCATTCACGCGTCCGCGCACAATGCCACGGCCGCAATGTTGAGTTTCGACCGGGAGTCGGGCGGATTGGCCTCGCTGCCGTTCGCAGCGGTCCTCTTGCGCGGCGAGTCTGCGACAAGTTCCCAAATCGAGAACCTCACCGTTCATGCTCGCAAGCTGTCCTTGGCTGCCGTGGGAGCACACGTCGGCGGAAATGCAGAGTTGGTGGCCCGCAACGTAGCGGCCATGCGCGCTGCCGTTGACGCCGCTTCTCGCCTGGATTCCGACGCCATCCTCACCATGCACCGCGTGTTGACCGCGGGCGTTCAGCACGATGCGGGTGAATATCGGAAGGAATGGGTGTGGATCGGTGGCGAATCACCGGTCACCGCTGCATATGTGGCGCCTGAGTATCCTCGCATTCCCCCTGCCATTGAGGACTTGATCCACTTCTTGCACCGTCGCGACCTGGATCCCACTGTTCAGGCGGCCATCGCCCACGCCCAGTTCGAAACCATCCACCCTTTCACCGATGGCAATGGGCGGACCGGGCGGGCCATCGTGTCCTCGCTCCTCCGGGCCCGTGGGACGGTGCAGAACGTCACCATTCCTATTTCCTCGGGATTGCTCCACGACATCGACGATTACATCGATGCACTGAATGACTACCGGACCGGAAACCCAGCTTCCATCGTGGCGTGTTTCTCCAATGCCGTTCTGGGGTCGCTTGCTAACGCGGATCAGCTGATCAACGACATCCGCGCCTTCCACAGGCAGGTCCTGGATTCCCGACGCCGCGTCACCGCACCACTGCGCGCGGTTGCCGAGTTGTGCTGCTCGGAACCCGCCTTTACGGCAGGGATGGTGGAAGACATCGCCGGCATCTCGAAAGCAACCGCCTACCGCACGGTGGATTCACTGACCGAAGCCGGGTTGTTACGAGCAGAGCGGTCCATCAAGGTACGGGGCCAAAAAGTGTGGGTGGTCCCAGCTGTCGTGAGAGCTCTGGACGACTTCGCGGAGCGCGCCGGTCGCAGGAACGTCGGCTCCTGAACTCCGAAACCATCTGATGCCGCTTTACTACACGGTAGGGCCTGCTACCGCGCAGTAAGGCCGCATCAGATGGCACGCGCCCGCGGTGACGGGCGGCCAGCCCCCGCGGGAAGCGGGGGCTAACCCAGCAACCCGCTCACCCGACGCATCAGCTCGGCCAGGCGAGCGGCGTCGTCGCCGTGGAGGGCGGAGAAGAACAGTTCTTGGACGTCGCGCGCATGGGCGGGGCGCAATTCCCGAAAGGCCCGTACACCGTGGGCGGTGAGCACCGCCTCCCAGCCCCGGCCGTCACATTCCGCCCGACGCCGCTCCACCCACCCGCGTGTGCCCAGCACACCGATCTGGTAGCTCAACCGGGACGGTGAGAACACGAGCCGCTGGGCCAACTCCCCCATGCGCATGCGGTGTTCCGGGGCGTTGTACAGCAGCAGGAGCAGTTGGTAGTCCATGAGGGAGCACCCGTGGGCCTTGAGTCGCTCCTCGATCCGCGCCGTGAGCCGGGCGGTGGTTTCGAAGTAGAGCTGCCACGCATCCCATTCCTGCTGGGACGCGTCACCCGAATCCATCGCGGCCTCGGACGGCTCGGACGCGCACCTCACCGTGTCGCTCACGATCCCACCGAGGCCAACAGGCTCGCGAAATCGGGGACGTTGCTGAACTCGTCCTTGACCTCGCGGCGCAGACCGGGGCGGGCGGCGTCGTTGTCGAGCGAACCGGACGCGCCACCGGCCGACCCCGCCAGCATGACAGCCGCGAGCGGGGCGCCCACGCGGTCGATGCGCCGCTGCAGGTCCTGGCGCCCCCAGTCCTCGGAGGCCGCGTAAATGCCCAGCGGCAACACGAGCGCCTTGAGATAGCTCAGCAGCGGGCGCAGGGCGGTGTCGAGCACCAGCGAGTGGCGCGGCGACCCGCCCGTGGCGGCAACCACGGTGGGCAGGTTCTCCAGGGCAGATTCGTCGATCACGTCGAAGAACTGCTTGAACAGCCCGGAGTAGGACGCCTTGTACGTGGGCGAGGCCGCGACCAGACCGTCCGCGGTGAGCACGGTGTCGATCGCGTCCTGCACGGCCGGGGAGGCCACGTGCGTGATCATCATGTCGGTCAGCCCGTGGGCCAGATCGCGCAGCGCAATGACCTTGATCTCCACGTGCTGTCCGGCGTGTTCGACGACGCCGCTCGCGGCCTTCGCGATCGCCTCACCCAAGCGGGTGGTCGTGGAGTCTTCCGATAGCCCTGCGGTCACCACCGCGAGGGTCAAACGATCAGTCATGGTGTCCTTCTCTCTGCTGACGGTGGGGAATTACTTGGAGTTCTCGTGCTCGCGCTGAGCGGCTGCCGCCTGCTTGGTGCGGTCCTTGGCCGCCGGGGCTCCGGGCCGCCACCGGGGATCGGGTCCTTGCCGGCCTTGTGACGGGCCACCTGGGACTCGTGGGTCGGAGCCTCGGGCACGTGAGCCGGGCGCAGCGCGTCGAATTCCTTGCGCAGCACCGGGAAGACTTCTTCGCCCAGCAGATCCATTTGCTCGAGCACGGTCTTCAGGGGCAGGCCGGCGTGGTCCATGAGGAACAGCTGACGCTGGTAGTCACCGGCGTAGTCACGGAAGGACAGAGTCCGCTCGATGACCTCCTGCGGCGAGCCCACGGTCAGCGGGGTCTGGGACGTGAAGTCCTCCATGGACGGGCCGTGGCCGTAGACCGGTGCGTTGTCGAAGTACGGGCGGAACTCACGCTTGGCGTCCTGCGAGTTCTTGCGTATGAACACCTGCCCACCCAGGCCCACGATCGCCTGATCGTAGGAACCGTGACCGTAGTACTCGTAGCGCTGACGGTAGAAGTCCACCATGCGCTCGGTGTGCTCCTTGTTCCAGAAGATGTTGTTGTGGAAGAAACCGTCGCCGTAGAACGCGGCCTGCTCCGGAATCTCCGGGGATCGAATGGAGCCGTGCCACACGAACGGGGGCACATCGTCCAACGGGCGCGGGGTTGCGGTGAAACCCTGCAACGGAGTGCGGAAACGACCGGAGAAGTCCACGTTCTCCTCGTGCCACAGGCGGTACAGCAGCTGATAGTTCTCCACGGCCAACGGGATGCCCTGCCGGATGTCCTTGCCGAACCAGGGGTACACAGGCCCGGTGTTGCCGCGACCCATGGTCAGATCCACGCGACCGTCGGCAAGGTGCTGCACGTAGGCGTAGTCCTCGGCGATGCGCACCGGGTCCGTGGTGGTGATCAGCGTGGTGGCGGTGGACAGCTGGATGTTCTTGGTCTGCGCGGCCACGTGCGCCATCAGGATGGGCGGGTTGGCGGGAGCCACGAACGGCGGGTTGTGGTGCTGGCCGGTCGCGAATACGTCCATGCCCAACTCTTCCGCCTTCTTGGCGATCGCCACGGTTGCCTTGATGCGCTCGTGCTCGCTGGGGGTCTTGCCGGTGGTGGGGTCCATGGTGACGTCACCAATGGTGAAGATGCCGAGTTGCATGGATGCCTCCTGTGTCGTGGCTGACGACGCCGCTGCGGTAGTCCCGCCGGCCCGTTCCGTTGGTCTTTCAAATTTGAACTACCTACATAATGCACCCGACGCGAGATTTATTCCACGGAAAGTTTCCGGATGTGGGCAAGGGCACTTTGGCTTATGGTGTTGCCATGAAAAAGGTCATCAGGAGGCTGACGGTGCTCCTGGTTCTCGCTATGTCCCTGACCGGTTGCGTGACCCATTACCCGGCCGATCCCCACGGCACCCTGGACCGGGTGACCGACGGAGTCCTGCGCGTGGGTGCCACTCATGATGAGCCCTTTGTATCCGTCGAGGGTGGTGAGCCCACCGGTGATGAAGTGCGCCTGGTGGAAGAGTTCGCCGACACCCTAGGTGCGCGCATTGAATGGACCACCGCGAGCGAGGAACACCTGGTCACGGAGATGGAGCACGGTCAACTGGATCTCTTGATCGGTGGGATGACCATGGACACGGAATGGCAGAAGAAAGTGGGCCTGACTCGGCCCTACAAGGAAACAGTCAACGCGTACGGCGAGACCGAGAAGCACGTCATGGCCGTGGTCAATGGTGAGAACGCCTTCCTCCTGGAACTCGATCAGTTCCTGCAGAGCAGCGGAGGCCAGTCGTGAAGCGCATGGCAAGCCCCGCGGACAACGAGCACCTGCCCGATGAGATCTCCCGCGCGGTGCAAAAAGCGGTGCGCCTGGAGTGGGCCACCCTGGGCATGCTGAGTGTGACGGTGGTTCTGGTCTTTCTGGTGATGGGCAATTCCCAGGCTATGAAAACGGCGTGGATCGAAGACATGCTGTCCATGGTTCCGCCCATCGCTTTTCTGATCGGCGTGCGCGTCACCCGCAAACCCGCCAACGCCAAACATCCGTTCGGCTATCACCGTGCCATCGGCATCGCCCACCTGGTGGCGGGAACCGCCCTGTTCGTCATGGGCGGTTACTTGATCGTGGACGCGCTGATCAAACTGATCACGGTCGAACACCCGACCATCGGCGGCATCAACCTGTTCGGCCACACCATTTGGCTGGGGTGGCTCATGATTTTGGTGCTCTTGGTCACCGGCATCCCGCCCGTGATCCTGGGGCGTATGAAACTCAAGCTCGCCGAGCCACTGCACAACAAGGTGCTCTATGCGGACGCCGACATGAACAAGGCGGACTGGATGACCTCGTTCGCCGCCATTGTGGGCATTGCAGGGATCGGCCTGGGTTTGTGGTGGGCGGATGCCGCGGCGGCAATCGTGATTGCCACGTCCATCGTGAAAGACGGCGCCACCAACCTCTCCGCTGCCGTATCCGGCCTCATGGATGGTCGGCCCACCACGGTGGACAACAAGAAACCCCACCCGCTCATCAACGATGCACAGGAGTTCCTGCAGAACTTGGACTGGGTGCGTGCGGCCAATGTGCGCCTCCGTGATGAGGGCCAAGTGTTCCAGATCGAAGGATTCGTCATCCCCACGTCCCTGGAGCTTGCAACGCCCGAACGTCTCGAAGCAGCCGAGAATGCGCTGTTCGACCAGGACTGGAAAATTCGCGACGTGGTGATCGCGCCGGTCGCCCACCTCCCGAACGTGGTGGAATCGGAGTAACCGGCCGTAATTGTTGAACAATCTCCGCCAGTGGGGCATTCTGGAACTCACCAATGAGACGGAGGTCACGCATGACGATCATCGATCTGAACAGCGACGTGGGCGAGTCGCTCGGCAACTGGAGCATGGGCGACGACGCCGCAATCTTCCGGTCGGTCTCCTCCGCCAACGTGGCGTGTGGTTTCCACGCCGGTGATCCGAGCGTGATGGCGCAAACCTGCCGGGACGCCGTCGACGCCGGTGTGACCGTGGGCGCGCACGTGGCCTACCGGGACCTGGCCGGCTTCGGTCGACGTTTCCTGGACTGCTCCCCGCAGGAGCTCGCGGACGATGTGCTGTATCAGATGGGCGCTCTCGAGGCGATGGCTCGATCCGCGGGCACCAAGATCAAGTACGTGAAACCGCACGGCGCCCTCTACAACACGATCGTGCATCACGAGGTCCATGCCCAGGCCGTGGTGGATGCGGTCAAGGCCTTCGGTGGCGACCTTCCGCTGCTGCTCCTACCCGGATCCGTGGCCCTCAAGAAGGCCGAGCAGGCCGGACTGCGCGCGGTGGCCGAGGCGTTCGCGGATCGCGGTTACACGCCGGAGGGCACGTTGGTCTCCCGCCGCGAAGAAGGCGCCATCCTGCACGACCCGGCGGAGGTCACCGAACGCATGATCCGCCTGGCCGAGGACGGCACCTTGAGCGCCGTGGACGGTTCCACCGTACGGATCCGGGCCGAGAGCATTTGCGTGCACGGT
Organism: Kocuria sp. WRN011; assembly: GCF_002295155.1. Taxonomy (NCBI): domain Bacteria; kingdom Bacillati; phylum Actinomycetota; class Actinomycetes; order Micrococcales; family Micrococcaceae; genus Kocuria; species Kocuria sp. WRN011. The sequence goes on along the minus strand of NZ_NSGI01000009.1, from coordinate 92,052 downwards.
GACACCCCCGGCTCCGCCGCAATGGCCGCGGAGGTTCGCGCGGGCCTGGAGCGCGCCGGCGTGCAGGTCCGGTCGTTCGTATGAGCCAGGATCCGCCCACCGGTGCTGCGCCGTCGACGGTCTCCCTCCGCTGGGCGGGGACGCGGGCCTTCTTGATCGAGTGCGCGTCCCTCGAACACGTCATGCGCTGGCACGCCCATCTCAGTGCACATCCGTATTCCAGTCAGTTGGACGTTCTCGCCGCAGCCGAGACGGTGCTGTTGACCTTCTCTTCACCCGCGGCCGCGCACAAGGCCGCGAGCGACGTCGTCACCGCTCGCCTGGGCGATACCGACGCGGCGACCGGTAAGACCGTGGAGATCGACGTGGTGTACGACGGCGAGGACCTGGCCGATGTGGGCGAGCTGACCGGGCTCGGCGAGCGCGGCGTGATCGAGGCGCACACGGGTGCGGAATGGACGGCCGCGTTCGGCGGTTTCGCGCCGGGGTTCGCGTATCTCGTGGCCCCCGGGGATCCGCTCGAGGTGCCGCGCAGGGATTCCCCGCGCACCGCGGTGCCCGCCGGATCCGTGGCGCTGGCGGGGCGGTTTTCCGCCGTGTACCCGCAGCGTTCACCGGGCGGTTGGCAGTTGATCGGCCGCACCAACGCCACACTCTGGGACCTGGGCCGGGACGAACCCGCGCTCATCCGCCCCGGGGACACCGTGCGCTACCGCGCGGTGCGCGAGCAGGTGGCGGTGCCCCCGGCGGCACCCGCCGAGGGCTCCGTGGAACCCGCGCAGGCTCTCGTGGTCAAGGACCCCGGGATGCAGTCCATGTTGGAGGACCTGGGCCGCCCCGGCCTCGGAGACCTGGGTGTGCCTGCGTCCGGCGCGGCGGATCACGTGTCCGCAGCGCAGGCCAACCGCATGGTGGGCAACGAGTCCGGTGCCACGGTCATTGAGTCTCTGCTGGGTGGCCTGTCGGTAACCGCGCGCGGCCACCACGTGCTGGCGCTGTCCGGCGCCCCCGTGGACGCCACGGTCAGCGGTCAGCAGGGCGAGAACCCGCTCCCCCGGGACATTCCCTTTGCCCTCTACGACGGCGAGACCCTCACCCTGGGCACCCCGCACACCGGCCTGCGAACCTACCTCGCGGTGCGCGGTGGTTTTGGCGGGCCCACGGTGCTGGGCAGCCGCTCCACGGACGTGCTTTCGCGGATCGGCCCGGAAGCGCTGACCGCAGGAAGCGTGATCGAGGTGCGCTCCGCGGCATCGCGCCCGGTGGGACGCCCCGAGGCCCCGGCGGTCACCCTGCCCGAACCGGGCCGACGCACCGTGCTGCGCGTGACCACCGGACCCCGCGGCGACTGGTTCACCCCGGCCGCGCTCGAGACCCTCACCCGTCAGCAGTGGCGGGTCAGCAGCCAGTCCAACCGCGTGGGCGTGCGCTTCGAGACACCCGAGGACGGGCGGGCCCTGGAACGCGCCATCACCGGCGAGCTGGCCAGTGAGGGCGTGGTCACGGGATCGCTGCAGGTCCCCCACTCCGGGGTTCCGGTCCTGTTCCTCGCCGACCACCCCGTGACCGGCGGTTACCCGGTGATCGGCGTGGTTGTCCCGGAGGACCTGTCGCTGGCCGCACAGCTTCCACCGGGGTCTGCGGTCCGGTTCACGCTCGTTGATGCACCCCGCCCCGCGCACGCACCCGAAACCTCAGGAGAGTCAGCATGAAAAAGGTCTTGATCGCCAACCGCGGGGAAATCGCGGTCCGCATTGCCCGGGCCTGCACGGATGCGGGGCTGACCTCGGTGGCCGTCTACTCCGAACCCGACGCCGATTCCGTCCACGTGCGCATGGCCGACGAGGCCTACGCCCTGCCCGGCTCATCCTCCGCGGACACCTATCTCAAGATCGAGGCTCTGCTCGACGTGGCCGACCGCGCGAATGCGGACGCCGTGCACCCCGGCTACGGGTTCCTGTCCGAGAACGCGGACTTCGCCCAGGCCGTGTCCGACGCCGGCCTCACCTGGATCGGCCCGTCCGCCGAGGTCATCCGCACCCTCGGCAACAAGGTGACGGCTCGCGAGATCGCCGTTCGCACCGGCGCCCCCTTGGTGCCGGGCACGGACGGGCCCGTCGAGGACGCAACCGCGGCGCGCTCGTTCGCCGAGGAACACGGATTGCCGATCGCCATCAAGGCGGCCTTCGGCGGCGGTGGCCGTGGGATGCGCATTGCACGCACCATGGACGAGGTCGAGTCAGCGTTCGACGCAGCGGTGCGCGAAGCGACGTCCGCGTTCGGACGGGGTGAATGCTTTGTGGAGCGCTTCCTCGACAAGCCGCGCCATGTGGAGGCCCAGGTCATTGCGGACACCCACGGCAACGTGACCGTGGTGGGCACCCGCGACTGCTCGCTGCAGCGGCGCAACCAGAAGCTCGTGGAAGAGGCTCCGGCGCCGTTCTTGAGCGATGAGCAGCGGAGGACCATTCACGAATCGGCCCGGGACATCTGTCGCGAGGCCGGCTACACGAGCGCGGGCACGGTCGAGTACCTGGTGGCTCCGGACGGGCTGATCTCGTTCCTGGAGGTCAACACGCGCTTGCAAGTGGAACACCCCGTGACCGAGGAGACCACCGGGGTGGACCTCGTGCGCGAGCAGTTCCGCGTGGCCGACGGGCAGGCCCTGAGCATCACCGAGGACCCCGCACCGCGCGGGCACGCCTTTGAATTCCGGCTCAACGCGGAGGATCCGGCACTGGGATTCTTGCCGACGCCCGGGACCGTGGAGGTCTTCCAGACTCCCACCGGCGCGGGAATCCGGGTGGACACCGGTGTCCGTTCCGGCTCCGTGGTGCCACCCCATTACGACTCGATGCTGGCCAAACTCATTGTCTGGGGTCAGGACCGGCAGCAGGCACTGCGGCGCTCCCGGGCTGCCCTGGCGGAGCTGAGCATCAAGGGATTGCCCACGGTGGCACCGTTCCACCGCGCGGTGGTGGAGCACCTCGATTTCACCTCTCCCGATGAGCTGGGCGTGTACACCACGTGGATCGAGGATGCGTTCACGCAGCAGCTGGAGGCGTCCCCGTACGTGACCTCCGGCGCCGCCGAGCGCACCACCCTGACCGTGGATCTCGACGGTAAGGCCGTGCAGCTCGGACTCCCCACCGCCATGGTGGAGGCGCTGCTGCACGGCGGTGGTGCCGGCGCGGGCGGTGAGGCGGTGGCGGCGTCGACCGCACATGGAGCCTCGGACACCACGCTGGCCGCGCCCATGGACGGGACGGTCGTGAAGTGGGCGGCGGAGGACGGCGCGAACATTAGCGAGGGCGACACCGTGCTCGTGCTCGAGGCCATGAAGATGGAGACTCCCGTGCGCGCGCATCGCTCCGGCACATTGACTCGTGGCGAGCCGAACGAGGGCGATGCCGTCCGCAAGGGGCAGGCGCTGGGCGAGATCGCCTAGCGCGGTGAGAGGATGGGCCGGTGACCAGTAACTTCGCACTCGAACCCCCCTCGGCACCGGTTGCCCCCGTCCACGGCCCGCCGACGCCGCTCGGTGCGCACCGCGCGCAGGCGCGCGCACTCGCGGCAGGCCGGCTGCGCGAGCGCATTTCCGGAGGGCATTTGGCCCCCGGGACCAAGCTGTCGGAACACGTCATTGCCCAGGAACTGGGCGTTTCGCGGAACACGCTGCGCGAGGCGTTCACAATGCTGGCGGAGGAGTCGCTGGTTGATCGCGTGCCCAATCGCGGGGTCTTCGTCGCACATCCGACTGCCGGCGATGTGCGGGAGATTTACAACGCGCGGCGGATCATCGAGCCGGGGGCGGTGTTGTGGGGCTCCTGTTCGGAGCAGGTGCTCACGGGGTTGTGGTCTGTGATCGAGGCGGCTCGGGCTGCTCGTGCGGCCGGGGACATTATGGGCATGGCTGACGCCAATCAGCGTTTCCACCGCGGGCTCATGGATCTGACCGGTTCGGACACCCTGGTCACGACCATGGACCGGTTGCTGGCGCGCATGCGGCTCATGTTCCACTCGATGTCCACGGATCCCGGTTTCCACGGGGACTACGTGGACCGCAACGCCGAACTGCTGCGGCTGCTGGAGGCCGGTGAACGCGAACGGGCTGCCGAATCACTGCGGGAGTATCTGAGTTTCGCGGAAGCACAGTTGTTGGACCACGTGGAATAGCGGTTCAGGGCACCTGGTAGTCGGAGTCCTTGGCGTCCGTGATGAGCATGTGCCCCGGTGCGTGAGAAATCGCGAACTGCGGCCGGCATTCCATCACGGCCGCCTGCGGTGTCACACCGCACGCCCAGAAAACGGGGATGTGACCCGGCTCGATCCGGACGGGGTCGCCGAAATCCGGCTGGTTGATGTCGTTGATTCCCAGCTCCTCGGGGTTGCCCACGTGCACGGGAGCGCCGTGGACGGCGGGATAGCGAGAGGTGACGCGAACGGCGTCGGCCACCTGTGACGCGGGAACCGGACGCATCGAGACCACGAGCGGGCCGGAGAGAGACCCCGCCGGTTCGCAGCGCCGGTTGGTGCGGTACATGGGAACGTTCACGTCCTGGTCGTTGTGTGCCATGCGGATGCCGTTGTTCAGCAGGGCGTCCTCGAACGTGAAGGAACAGCCGACCATGAAGGTGACCAGGTCGTCACGCCAGTACTCGGTGATGTCCGTGGGGCGGGCGATGTCGCGGCCGTTCTCATAGACCACGTACTGCGGGAGGTCCGTGCGGATGTCACCGTCCTTGAGCAGCTCGCCGGTGGTCTCCCCCGCGTCCAACACCCCGAGGACGGGGCACGGTTTGGGGTTGCGTTGGGCGAACAAGAGCACGTCGAAAGCAAGTTCACGCGGAACGATGATGAGGTTGGCCTGCGCGTATCCGGCGGAGATTCCGGACGTGGGACGCAGCAGGCCGCGGCGGAATCGTTCCCTGGCCTCTCGGGGTGTGAGACGTGCCAGGTCTACGTGGTCCGTGGTTTTCATGTCCGTCAGCTCCACAACTTGGTGAGCCCGGCCAGGGAGTTCCAGCCGAGGAACAGGGTGAGCAGCCACGCGAGCACACCAATGACCAGGAGCCACGTGGGATACACGTACCCGTGCAACAGATCCCGGCGGCGCCAGGCGACCCACAGCAGGATGGCGAAACCGAACGGGAGGATCAGGCCGTTGAACGCCCCCGCGAAGATCAACAGGGTCTGCGGAGCCTGACCGAGTGAGAGGTAGGCAACGGTGCACACGAAAATGAAGGCGACGGTCAACAAGTTTCGGGTGCGCGGGCTGCCGGAGGACGTGGTCACGAAGGAGATGGACGTGAAGGCCGCGCCGATCACGGACGTCAGGGCCGCGGCCCACAGCACCACGCCGAAGATCCGCACGCCGATCTCTCCGGCGGCTGCACCGAATGCTTCGGCGGCCATGTTGTCGCTGGTCAGTGCCACTCCCCCGGCCACCACGCCGAAGATCGCCAGGAACAACAGCACACGCATGATGCATGTGACCAGGATGCCCAGAACGGAGCTCCGACTGATCTGCTTGACGTTTTCCACACCGCTCACACCGGAATCGATCATGCGGTGCGCACCGGAGTAGGTGATGTAGCCACCTACGGTGCCGCCGATCAACGTGGTGATCACCAGGAAGTCGATTTCCTCGGGGAGCACCGTATTCTTGAGCGCCACACCCACGGGAGGGGCAGCAACGATGGCCACATAGAGCATCAACAGGATCATGACGGCGCCCAGCAACACCACGATCCGGTCGAGCGCCATGCCGGCTCGCTTGGAGAGGAAGATGAGGATCGCGATGGCAGCGGAAATGCCGCCGCCGATCTTCGGATCCAGCCCGAGCATCGCATTGAGTCCGAGCCCGGTTCCGGCAATGTTGCCGATATTGAACACGGCTCCACCCACGAACACCAGCGCCGCCAGCGCAATGCCCGCGCCCGGGAGGACCTTGCTGCCGAGTTCCTGCGCGCGTTGACCGGAGATGCCAATGACCCGCCAGACGTTCAGCTGCACGGCAATGTCCACCAGGATGGACACCAGAATCGCAAACGCGAACGCCGCTCCGAGCTGGACCGTGAACACGGTGGTCTGGGTGATGAATCCGGGGCCGATGGCGCTGGTGGCCATGAGGAACATGGCACCGAGCAGCGCGGTGCGGTGGCCGCCGGAGTTCGTCTTGACCGGCTTGCCACCGGATTGAGAGGGCTGGTCGGGCTGCCCGGACCGGGGTGCTGCTGTCGACATGTCTTCATCCGATGGGTCGGGGTGACTGGGGTCACAGATTGACGTGTTGCCGGAAGACTACAGGTTGTTCAACAATTCGAGCAAGGGATTGTTCAACAACTTGGCCGCCACTCGAACGGAGGGCTGCACTGCTGCGTGGAGCCCCCGCCCGCTGAATCGCACCCTGGCAACCGTCGAAGCTGAATTCGGGCATCCCTCGGCCACCCTCAAGATCACGGGCACGAAAAAGCCACTCCGGTTGAACCGGAGTGGCTTTTTGATGTCTCAGAGCTACGGCCAACAAGCCGCCGCTCACCACACTCAGCGCAGGATGGGCAACTGCATCGGGTAGCGGTAGACCTCACCGTTGTTGGCACGAACGGCGGCCACGATATGGCAGACCAGGAGCAACACCCAGTAGGCGGCGATCAAGATGAATCCAACCGGGATCAGAATGACCGTGAAGATGCAGATCCAACCGATCACGTTGATGATCCACAGGGTCACGTTGAAGTTGAACGCGCCGGCGGATGCGGCACGCAGGAACGGGCTCTTGTCCTTGTAGATGAACCACACGATCAACGGGCCCAGGAAGCCCAGCCAACCCACCGAGATGATGGCGGCAATGGGTCCCGACAGGTGCGTCAGGATGGCCACGGTCTTTTCATCGTTCTGAGGACCGCTGGAACCGGTCCGGCGGTGGGTGTCGTAGTTGTCGTAGCCGCCGGCACCGCCGGAGCGGTAGTCCGGGCGAGGTTGCTGCGGTTCGTAACTCATGGCATCTCCGTCAAGGTTGTGATCCACCGGCGGTGGAGGGTGCGGGGGTTTCCCGTTAGCTCCAGCCTAAAGTCCGGAGCCCACCACTGCATTGAGGTTTTCCCCACTCTTCACCACCGGCTGACCTCCAGCTTCCGCAGCATCTGTGGCCTGCGACTCCCCGTGGCCCGCAGAATGCTTGCCGGGCCCGCGAGAACCGCGGTGACCAAACTTGCGGTCATAGGCGCACCCCGCCATCAGTGCCACAACAACGGCGACGAGCAGGATCAGAGAGATCCCGATCAGCCCCGACCGCAACCCGGCATCCGCATTGGCGTCGAAGTACAGAAGCGATCGCACCATCATGAAGATGTGATGCAGCGGCTCAATGGGGGCGATGATCCGGAAGAAGTCCGGCACCGCCTGCAACGGCACCACGGCGCCCGCGGTCGGCAGCCCCATGAACACCAGGTAGACCATCGAGATCAACATGCCTGCCGAGCCGCCCAGTGTGATGAGCGCGAACACCACGGCAGAGACTGCGGACAGCGACAGCCAGCCCGCGAAGAACAGCGCCAGGCCATGCGGCACCGGCATGCCCACGCCTGCGGCGACCCACAGCATCAGGGCTGAGGTGGGTCCTGCTGCCACGGTGAACAGGCCCCACTTGATCAGGAAGTTCAACCACCGCGGAAGACCCACGCGCGGCAAGTCTCGGAACAGCGGACCCATTTCGAACGGCGCCATGCCCATGCGGGCATCCATCAGAACATTGACGGCGATGGACCCGGAGAGACCGATGACCAGCAGGATAATCGCGTAGTAGAACGCGCCCATCCCCAACGCTGTGCCCTCTTCAAGCTCTTGATAGGGCTTGGTGTCCACGTTCACCGGATCCCGCAACAGATCCGTTGAGACGGAGCTGACCTTGGGTGCTAGTTGATCCGCCACCTGCTTGGGAGTGTTGGCCTGGGCTTCCTGAAGTTGCTGCGCGAACTGCTGCACGGCAGGACCGCCCTGCGCAGCCGACCGGGCCAGTTCTTCGGACTGCTGATCCTGCTGCGATTCGAGTTCCGACAGCACCTGCTCGTAGGCCTGCTGCTGGGCGGACTGCGCAGATTTCACAAGTGATTCACCCATCGTGGAGCTGGCTTGCTCCAGCCCCGGCTGCACAGCCTCCGTGGCGATCCGAGTCCCGAGAGAACCTGCCTGCGGGTCCGTGTACAGGGTGATTTCCGGCCGAGCCGCAGACTCCTGCGTCAGAGAGCCCCTGACCATGCTCACCGTGTCCTCCGAGAAGGACTCCGGGATGACCACCACTCCGAACAGCTCGCCGCGCTCCAATTGGTCCTGCGCCTGATCCCAATCCAGCCGACGCAGATCCAGCCGCTCATCCTTACCCGCCTCGGATGCAAAACCGTCCTCGATGCGGTGACCGTAATTCTGCTTCTCGGTTCCACCGCCCTCTCGCGGCACGTCCGCCCCGCGATCCTGATTGACGATGGCCACCGGGAAGTCCTTGAGGTGACCTGCCGGATTGGACAACCCACCCAGATACAGGGCCGTTCCGAGGACCGCCAGGACCATGATGACCACCGCCGGAAGCGCCCAGAACGTTGCCGAATAGAACGGTCCGCGCTGCCGCCCCGCTGCTTGATGAGAGGCGCGCGCGCCTAGTTTGCCGTCTGCCATAGTTCCCCTGAATGTGATTTGGATACATTACTGTATCGAGTTTTCACATTCACGATACACTGATGTATCGAGGCGGCAAGAGGGAGCGAGTAAAAGTGACTGACCAGACGTCACACGGAACGGACGAGGACGCGGACAAGCGGTCCCGGACGGCCACGCGCAGGAGGCTCGTGGCGTCGTCGGCGGGGGTTTTCGCCGAGAAGGGGATCGACGGCGCCTCCATCGGCGAGCTGTGCGCGGCCGCCGGCTTCACGCGCGGAGCCTTCTACTCCAACTTCGCGACCAAACTGGATCTGGCGGTGGCGGTCTTCGAGAACCTGGTGGAAAGCCTGATCGAGCGCCTCGACTCGGAACTGGAGCAGTGGCTCGACTCCGACGCCGGCACCGAGGAGGTCGTCACCCGCATCATCGAAGGCGTCACGGACCAGTCGTCCAACATGAACGTGCAGGCCGTCCGCCTCGAGCTGTTCCTCGCAGCATTCCGCTCGAGTGAAGTTCGCGATGTCGTCCGACCGTTGCGCAACAAGCTCTACGGCGCCGTTGAAAACGCGCTGGGCCGCGTAGCGGAGAGCCAACACCTGGAGTTCACGATCCCTGCGTCCGACATGACCCGACTCATGCTCACCAGCTACAGCGGTCAGCTGACCGACCGCATGGCCATGGGTGAAATCACTGATCAGAAGGTCATTCCCACCATGTGGCTCGCGTTCACCCGCCCCGCAGGCCAAGCGGAGCACTAGATTTCTCGCCGGCCCGGGGTTACGCTTCTCGGGTCTTGTTGTCCACGAAAGGTGTGCGCTGTGAAGCTTGCCGGTTCTCTCTGAGCCCGCCGCTGCACGCGCTTCTTCACGCTTTCGTTCCTTAATTGACGACGCCGCTCTGACCCTTCTCTTTCTTGCTCGCCTTTCGTAGGCGGTTGCTGAGGGCCATTTCATGGCGCGGCAGCGGATCATCCTCTTTCTTTTCAGGAGATCCACATGACCCATTCACAACAGACACTCATTACCTTTAGCGGCCTCGGCGTCACCTGGGCTGATGGCACGGAGTGCTTCACCGATCTCTCCGGTTCCGTTCCGCGAGGAGTTACCGGGCTGGTCGGCGACAACGGAAGCGGCAAGTCCACGCTGCTGCGAGTCCTCACGGGACAACTCGCCCCGACGGCAGGGTCGCTACACCGCGCAGCCAGCATCGCGCACGTCCCTCAGGACGTCACCGCGAAATCCGAATGGACGATGGCCCAACTTCTGGGTATCGACCGCATCCTGAAAAGTCTCCGCGCGATCGAGGCGGGCAGTGTGGAGGAGGCGGAGTACGACGTCGTCGGCGATGACTGGGATATCGAGGAGCGCGCGCAGGCGGAACTGGCCGCGCGCGGGCTTCCCACCGACCTGGCACGGTGCGTTGCGGAGCTGTCGGGCGGTGAGATCGTGCGGGCTGCGCTGGCCGGAGCGGTGCTGCGGCGGGCGCAACTGACCGTGCTGGACGAGCCCACCAACAATTTGGACACCGCCGCACGCGAGGACCTGTTCGCGACCGTGCGGGGGTGGAAGGCGTCGCTGTTGATCGTGAGCCACGACCGGCAACTGTTGGAGCTCGTGGATCAAATCGTGGAACTGCGGGACGGGCGGCTCACCGAGTTCGGTGGCACGTACAGCGAGTACGAGACCTACCTGGCCACCCAACAGGAGGCGGCGCTGCGCGAAGTTTCTCGCGCGGAGGCTGAGGCCAAGAAGCAGAAGCGGGAGCGTGTCGAAGAGGAGACCAAGCTGAGCCATCGGGTGACCCGGGGCGAGAAGTTCAAGCGACAAAAGCGTAAGCCCGGCATGGTCATGGGCAACGATGCGATGTCGGCTCAGGTTCAGGCGGGTAAGTTACGCGGCATCCTAGCCGACAGGGAGAAGACGGCCGCTGCTGCGGCAGCTGAAGCTCGGGATGCCTTGCGTGCGGATCGGCACATCCGCGTTCAGCTGCCCCAGACCGTCGTGGCCAATGGGACCAAGGTGCTGGAGTTGGAGCGATCCCTTACCGATGGTGACACCGAACGGCTCGATATGGCCGGCCCGGAACGGGTGCGGCTGGCCGGTCGGAACGGTTCCGGGAAGACCACGTTGCTTGAACGAGTGGTCGCGTGGACGGCCGATTCCGCCGATTCCGCCGAGGGGCCACGCGATGCGGATCTAGCGGGTGTCGCCCCGTGGACCGTGCGCTACTGCATCACCCCGGTGTGGTACGTCCCGCAGCGATTAACCGTGGAACGTCCGGAGCTCACTTTGGTTCAAGAGCTGCAGCTGGCCAACCCAGCGGCAACCGAGCATGCGTGCCGCGAAACGCTCGCTCGATTCCTGTTCCGAGGTGCGCAGTCTGACAAGCGAATGGGTGAACTGTCCGGCGGTGAACTGCTGCGCCTTGCGTTGGCGCGGGTGCTGACCTCTGAACCCGCTCCCAAGCTGCTCATCCTGGACGAGCCCACTAACAACCTGGACCTGCGGTCGGTGGATCAGTTGGTGGATGCGCTCACCGCGTTCGAGGGTGCGCTGCTGGTGGTCAGTCACGACGACAGCTTTATCGAGCGGATCGGGGTGATGAGGTCATTGGAGTTGGACTGAGTCCGAGGCCTGAGTATGTTCCATCGAGGTGACCATTCGAGCATCTATTCGCGGACGCAGAAATTTGGCAGCCTTATGAGATGACAAACGACCCGGAATCCCACGCAACGGGGGACTCACGCCAGGGAGCCTTCGATGCGGACAACCCAGAGAGCTTTGATCGCGCAAACGGGGTACTTGATCGAGATCTCACTGTAAGTCAGCTTTCGGCTGTTGCTCGTCAAAGATATGCGGACCTGTTCCGGAGCCTAAGTGGCCGATAGCTCGTTAAACCACCTGCGGCAACACCAAAAGCATGGTCAGCGACCAGATCAGGTGGGCGATGATCGGCGGCGTCAGCGACTGGGTCCGCTCACGCAGCACGGCCACCATCACACCCATGGCCGCGGCGGCAAAGGCCAGCAGTGGCACCCCGGCCAGGGCGGTGACTGCGGTGTACAGCACCGTGGTCACGACCATTCGGTATCCCGGCTTCACGGCCCTCCACAGGGCACCTCTGTAAAACATCTCCTCCGCAACGCCATTGACCGCGGTGGTGATCAGCACGAACACCAGGCTGCCCACGCGGGCGTAGTCCAAGAGTTCGTCCACGGGGTCGCGGAGGAACGGGATGAACCGCACCAAGAAGGCACCCGCGAAGAAAACGAGAGCTAGGAGCACACCGCCCACCACGGCGTCGCGAATCCCGCGCCGGGAGGCATGCCATCGAAACCTGCTGCCCACCAACCGAACCGCCACGAGGCTGCCCACGATATAGATCGCCGCCAGAATGAAAGTGGCCGGGTAGAACCACGGATCGCCCGCCTCGATGCGCAAGGACCACGCGAGGGCGGCAGCCGCCAGCACTCCGGTGATGATGACGGCCACTCGAGAAGCCCCTCCGGGTAGTACCGGCTGCGCATCGGTGGACGGTGCTTCGGAATCCCTCACGGTGCTGCCTTTCACAAGGGTTGATGCTCGGGTCTATGCTGTGCCGGAGCGCGCGTGCGAGTGTCAGTCCCGGCGCGGGTTCAATGCCCGGATGGTTCCCGTGAGCACCGCGGCGAAGGCAGTCCACCCGGCGTACGGCGCGAGCACCACGCCCTTTTCCATGGACACCTTGCCCGACCGGCGCACCAAGTCCGCCGTGCTCGCGGCCAGCGCGATTGATTCTACGGCTGCGGGGCCCAGCTGCTTGCGGTCGAAGAACAGAATGCTCCACCCGGCGTTGAGCACCAGGTTGGTCGCGAGGGCTGCTACGTATGCCCGTTGTTCCTTGGTGCGGCCCTGCTCTCCCAGGTCGGCAATCGACAGCGAGCCGATCGCCGCGATATCTGCATAGAGCGCCGTCCACGTGACGGGGAACAGCCACGAGGGCGGCTGGAACGCGGGCTTCTTCAGGGTCTTGTACCACGTCGAGTTCGGCTTGGTTGCGAGCGATCCGACGACGGCGGTCGCGGCCACTCCCGCGGTGGTCGCCCAGAAAATCTTGTTCCACCGGGAGGTGTCCAGGTTCTTGACCGCGGCGCGTACGGCATCGTGGAACGAGGTGTGGCCACCCGGCGGCGGGCCAACATAATCGTCCAGGTCGCGCTCGCGCACCACGGTGTCGTGCTGGAGACTACCGATGAGCGGGCGCACCAAATTCGACTTCACCGGAGTGACCAGACCGATCCAGTACGCGGCCAGTTCCGGAGTGGTGACCGGTGCCGTCAGCATGAAGCGCGGGATCTTGTTCAGCGCGCTTGCGTACTCCTTGAGCATGTCGGCGTACTCAAGAGGTTCGGGGCCGCCCACGTCGAAGGTGCGATTCACGTCCTCGGGCAGGTCCGCGGCCCCCACCAGGTAGTGCATCACGTCGGCCACGGCGATCGGGTGGATGTGATTACGCACCCACTTGGGGGCAATGGCACCGGGAAGCCGCTCGGACAGGTGGCGGATCATGGTGAAGGATGAGGACCCATCCCCGGTCACCACACCGGTTTGCAGTGCCGCGGTCGGAACACCGGAATCCATGAGCACCTTGCCGACTTCCACGCGGGAACGCAGGTGATCCGAGAGGTCTTCGGTGGCAGTGTCTGCGGGGTGCAGCCCGCCCAGGTAGATGATCCTGTTGACGCCCGCGTTGTGTGCGGCCGTGGCGAAGGTGTCCGCCATGGACTTCTCTTCCTCCACGAAGTCCTCCGAGTCACCCATCGAGTGGAGCAAGTACCAAGCGGCGTCCACGTTTTCCATGGCGCGAGCAATGTCCTTGGCATCCGAGGCGTCCCCTTCGACAACCTCTGCCTGACCCGGGCCGGCTTCCTGGCCATCCGCTACCACGCGGTCACCCCACGGTAGGTCGCGGACCTTGTCCGCGCTGCGGCTGAGCAGTCTGACCCGCCAACCCCGGTCAAGGAGTTCCTGCGCGACGTTGCCGCCGATATACCCCGTGGCACCGGTGACCAGCGCCAATCGTGTGATGTCACTCATGAGAACCCCTCATTCTGATGGACCTGGCGCGGACACGTCGCCGCGCAGTAGTTCGCCTACTGAGCATCGCACTGATCAGCGGCTCTCCGTGGTCCCACACCTGGAGATCTGCTGTGTGCGCCGGATTCTGATCTACGTAACGGCCAGGGCAGGGAAAGCCGTGCTTTTTGATCAACGCTACGACCCAAATTTCTGGCACCCTGCAAATCCATCGACGTTGCGTCCCTAGAACTCGTGAATTCTGGCTTCATCGTCGACCAGATTGCAGAGCCGGGCCGGGCATGGCTTCACCGTCGATCAGCGAGCAGCACTCGCCGCAAACGACCTAACTAACCCCGCGCATCCACGTCCTCAAAGATCAGGAAGGTCTGGGTGTCCACCACTTCGGGCATGGGCTGGATTTTCTCGAAGATCACGTCGCGCAGTTCCGTGGTGCCGCTCGCTCGCACCAGAAGCATCACATCGAACGTGCCACCCACCAGTGCCACGTGCTGCACCTGAGAAATCTGGCGCAGCTTGGCACACAGGGATGGCCACGTGTTTTGCTTCAGCCGCACGGTCACGTATGCGGACGCTTCCAGGCCCGCCCGCACCGGATCGATCACCGCCGTGTACCGCAGAATCACGCCCTGATCATGGAGCTTCTTGATCCGCTCGTAGGCGTGCGCACGCGAAATATGCACCCGACTCGCCAGCGCCGTGACCGATTGCCGCGCGTCCCGGGTCAATTCGTCCAGGATCCGCCGATCCGTATCATCCAGATCCGCCCGCCGCTTCTCCGCCATCTCGCTCCTCTTTCTCCACGCACTTCGCCGACGACGACGACGCCCGCCACCTTCACGTCCACGCGGCCCGCCAGCCAGCGTCCAACGGGCGCCGTGACCCGCCCGACAAACCGTCATGACGTACGTCACATCAGACCATATTGTCCACGATGAGTCCCTGGAGTGCACTTTTGTCCAGTGCATCCCCGAAGTGGGGAGACAACTGACCAATAGTTCTCATACTTGGATCACGAAACGTCTGAACCAACCATGGAAGGGGTCGGCCATGAGCGAGCCCACTTCACCCGGCGGCGATCCCGCAGCCGAAACCCCCACGACGAACTCCACGACACCGGAATCACCGGAGAACGCCGCGGCTCAGGAGACCGCGCCCGGCGCAGTCGACGAAACCCCCGCAGAGGACACCGCACCCGTGATCCCGGCGGTGGAAGCGTCCAAGAATTTCGGCATCACCCCGGAGGCCTACATGCTTCCGGCAACCAGCGAGATCCAGCTGTTGTCCCCGGATGGACAGCCCGTCCCGGACAGCGAGCAGGGCCCCGAACCGGGTCACGAGTACCCCTTGCCCTCGACCGAGCAGTTGCTCAAGGCCTACGAGAAACTCGTGGTGGGTCGTCGCATCAACGACCAGAACATGGCGTTGGTCCGGCAGGGCCGCATGGCCGTCTACCCCTCGAGCCACGGTCAGGAAGCATGCCAGGTCGCCGCGGCCATGTGCTTGGGCGACAACGACTGGCTGTTCCCCACCTACCGCGACTCGGTGGCCGTGATGTCCCGCGGCGTGGATCCGCTCGAGGTCATGAGCACGTTCCGCGGTGACTGGCACGGCGGCTTCGATCCGCGCGAGTACAAGGTCAGCATCCAGGCCACCCCGCTCACCACCCAGCTCCTGCACGCAGTGGGCGTGGCACACGCGGCCAAGCTGCGCGGCGAGGACACCGTCACCCTGGCGATGTGCGGCGACGGCGCCACCTCCGAGGGCGACTTCCACGAAGCCCTCAACTTCGCCGCCGTATTCCAATTGCCCGTCCTGTTCCTGGTGCAGAACAACGGTTATGCGATCTCCGTGCCGCTGTCCTCCCAGACCCACGCCCCCACGCTCGCGCACAAGGCGGTCGGCTACGGCATGGCCGGCGAGCGCGTGGACGGCAACGACCTGGCCGCGCTGCTCTCCGTGCTGGGCCGCGGCGTCGACCTGTGCCGCCAGGGCAAGGGCCCGCTGCTGGTCGAGGCCATGACCTACCGCATGCAGGCGCACACCAACGCGGACGATGACACCCGCTACCGCGAGCGCGACGAGGTCTCCGAATGGGTCGCCAAGGATCCGATCACGCGCATGCAGCGCTACCTGACGGATCAGGACGCCCTGGACGACGCCGCGTCGGAGCAGATCTCCACGCACGCCGAGGACATGGCCAAGCGCTTGCGCGAAGCCATGGCGACCAAACCGGAACTGGACCCGCAGGATCTGTTCCGCCACGTCTACAGCGAACCCACCACCCAGTTGCGCGAGCAGTCCGATCTGCTGGCCGACGAACTGTCCCGAGAGGAGGCGTGATGAGCGTCCAGAAAGTCAGCTTTGCCAAGGCGCTGAACACCGCTCTCGCGGACGCCCTGGAAACCGATCCGAGCGTGCTGGTCTTCGGTGAGGACGTGGGAACCCTCGGCGGCGTTTTCCGTATCACCGACGGCCTGACCGCCAAGTTCGGCCGCGAGCGTTGCTTCGACACTCCCCTGGCGGAGTCCGGGATCATCGGCACCGCCGTGGGCATGGCCATGAACGGCATGCGCCCGGTGGTCGAGATGCAGTTCGATGCTTTCGCCTACCCCGCGTTCGAGCAGATCGCCTCGCACGTGGCCAAGATGCACAATCGCACCCGCGGCAAGCTGGGAATGCAGATGGTCATCCGCATTCCCTACGGCGGCGGCGTGGGCGGTGTGGAGCACCACTGTGATTCCTCGGAGTCCTACTACGCCCACACCCCGGGCCTGAAGGTCTTCACCCCGGCCTCCGTCACGGACGCCTACCTGATGCTGCGCGAGGCCATCGACTCCCCGGATCCCGTGGTGTTCTTCGAGCCCAAGCGGTTGTACTGGTCCACCGCCCAGATCGACCTGGACGAATTGCGCGAGCAGTACGCGAACGGGACCGCACCGAAACGCGAAGGGCACGCCGTCGTCGCTCGTGAAGGCACGGACGCGACCCTGATCAGCTACGGCCCGTCCGTTCCCGTGTGCTTGTCCGCTGCGGAAGAAGCCGCGCAGGACGGGATGAGCGTGGAGGTCATCGACCTGGGCACCATCGTGCCCTACGACGACGAAACGGTCGCCGCATCCGTGCGCAAAACCGGCCGCGCCGTGGTCGTGGCCGAGGCACAGGGCTTCGCGTCCGTGGCCTCGGAGATCGTGGCGCGCACCCAGCAGCGCTGCTTCCATTCGCTGGCCGCGCCGGTCCTACGGGTCGCGGGATTCGACATCCCCTACCCCTCGCCGGCTTTCGAACACCATCACATCCCCAGTGTCGAGCGGATCCTCGACACCCTGGACGAACTGCAGTGGGAGGACTGACCCGTGAGCATCAATGTGTTCCATCTGCCCGACCTGGGCGAAGGTCTCACCGAGGCGGACATCCTGCACTGGCTGGTCGCCGAGGGTGACACCGTGGCCATGGACCAGCCGATCGTGGAGGTCGAAACCGCCAAATCAGCGGTCGAGATCCCCAGCCCCTTCGAGGGCACGGTCCACAAGTTGCACGGCGCGGAGGGCGAGACGCTCACGGTGGGCCAGTCGCTGATCTCGGTCTCCGACGGCGCCGAAACCCCGGCCTCTGAGGACGCCCCGGCACCCGCCACGGAGGCTTCAGCCACCGAATCCGAGGACTCTCCCGCACCCACCCAGGGCGCGAGCTACCGCGAGGAGGAGCGCGCGGGAACGCAGCCCTCCGCCGAGGAGTCAGCGGACGACAGTTCCGACGAGTCCTCCGGCAACGTACTGATCGGCTACGGAACCACCTCGGGTGGTTCGTCCCGCCGACGCCGCCGCGGCAAGTCCGCGCGCACGTCCGGCGGTTCCGCGACCGGCCAGTCCGGTGCCGCGTCCCACACCCACGACGCGCTCACCGCGGCACCGCGCATGGCCCCCACGGTCATCTCGCCGCTGGTGCGCAAGCTCGCCAAGGAGCATGGCGTGGACATCACCGGGCTCATCGGAACCGGTCCGGGCGGACTGATCATGCGTCAGGATATCCGGGCCGCTCTGGATCAGGTGGACGATCAACGACGCCGCTCGGATGCGGCCGGCCCCGCGCCCACCGGTCTCGCGACGCCACCTCCCGCTCCCCCGGCTCCGGCCGCGCCGGCAGCTCCCGGCTCAGCGGCGCATCACACGTCGGTTCCGCCCACGCCCAGCAAGGGGTGGCCGGCCACCGCCGCGGACCCGGGCCACTCGACCCTTCCTCCCCATGCGAGCGCGGCCCGCGGCGGGAAGAGGACAGGCGAGGCAGGGGCGGAAACGGCGGCGTCGGCGAATGTCGCTGGCACGCACGGGCAGAATGTGGACTCGCGAACCGGCCTGGCCGTGGCGCAGCGCGAACCCGTCAAGGGCGTGCGCAAGGCGATATCCGATGCGATGACGCGCTCGCGCACCGAGATTCCCGAGGCCACCATCTGGGTGGATGTGGACGCGACCGAGTTGCTGAATCTGCGCGCGAGCTACAAGGCCAAGGACCCGGAGAACGCGCCGAGTCTGCTCGCACTGCTGGCTCGTTTCACGCTGGCCGGGCTGCGCGCCTTCCCGCAACTGTGTTCGCGGCTCGAGACCCACGAGGACGGCACGCGCTCGATCGTGCGCTTCGACGGTGTGAACCTGGGCCTGGCCGTGGAATCCGAGCGCGGACTGCTGGTTCCCAACCTGCGCAACGCGGATCAGCTCAACACCGTGGAGCTCAACCAGCGCATGCGCGAGGTCATCGAAGTGGCCCGTTCCGGCAAGGCGAGCCCAGCGGAGCTGTCGGGCAGCACGTTCACGCTCAACAACTACGGCGTGTTCGGCACGGACGGCGCCACGCCCATCATTAACCACCCCGAGGTGGGCATCCTGGGCATCGGACGCATCATCGACAAGCCCTGGGTCGTCAACGGTGAACTCGCGGTCCGCAAGGTCACCACACTGACCCTCGCCTTCGACCACCGCGTGTGCGATGGCGGTTCCGCGGGCGGGTTCCTGCGCTTCGTGGCCGACGCCGTGGAGGACCCGACCAGCGCGTTCTTGCGGATGTAGCGGCTCGGGTACCGGCCGGCGCCTTACTTCCGGCGGCAGTGCATCGTGCGGTGGACCTACTTGGTCCGCCGCACGATGCCGTCCGTGGTCTCCGACAGCTGCTCCACGAGCGTGGTCGGCAGCTGCGAATCTTCCAGCAGGTCCTTGGCCCGTTGAGCAGCCTGCTCCGCCATGCGCTCCACGCCGGCGCGGGCACCGCAGCGTTCCAGCAGGTCCTTGGCTGCGTGGGCGTCCTCATCGCTCAGACCTTCTACCGCGGCCCGGTCCAGAATCTCCCGCAGTTTGGGTCCGTACGGCCCGTGTTCGGCGAGGGAGATGAGCATGGTCCGTTTGCCCTCGCGCAGATCCGATTGAGCCGACTTGCCGGTCCGTTCGGGGTCGCCGAAAACGCCCAGGACATCGTCCGCGAGCTGGTAGGCCGTACCCATGGCCCGGCCGACATCGCCGAGCACGTTGACGTCCGCCACGGGAGCACCACCCAGCACGGCACCTGCGGTCAATGGGGCTTCAAATGAGTACGCGGAGGTCTTCAGACGCGTGGCCAGTAGGATTTCCTGATTGGACACCGTCAAACCGGGCAAGGCGTGCTCAACGTCCAGGAACTCGCCGGCTGCAGACCGGAACACCGCTTCGTCCAGGATCGCAAGCAGCCGCAGCAGTCGCGATTCCGGCGCATGCGACGTGGCGATCAGCCGGTACGCGCCCGTGAGCGCGAGGTCACCGGCCAGGATTCCCACGCTGCGCCCATACTGTTTCGCGTGTTCGGTTCCCCCCGCCGACGTCGCTCGGGCACCCAACGCCATCCGGGTCGCCGCGCGCCGTTCGGCCGCCGCGTTGACCGTGGGTTGGTGACGGCGCAGCTCGTCCTGGTCTATCACGTCGTCGTGAATGAGCAGGGCGGTGTGGAGCAATTCGAACCCTGCACCCACGGCGTTGATGACCGGGTGCACGGGACGGGCCGGATAAGAATGGGTGGCCATGTGCAGCAGTTGCGGCCGCACACCCTTGCCCCCGTTGGCCACGCGGGCGATCTCCCGCCACAGCTCGGCGAACCGAGGATTGACCTGCTCCGCGCGCTCAATGGCGTTGTTCAGGAACCCCTGCAGGGACTTGGATGCGGTGAACTCCTCCACGGGCCGGCCCGTGCCGCTCTGTGTGTACGAGGAGTACTTCTTCATGCCCCTATTTCAGCACACCGCTCTGACCAGCTGAGGAAAGCCCCACGCGCAGCCCCTCCACCCTGTATCCGGCGATCAACGCGTCAGTGAACAGCTCGGGCGCGGCCAATTGCTCCACCTCGCGGCTGAATAGTTCGCGCAAGAACACGTCGGTCTCCTGGATGGCGACGAAGTGACCCGGGCAGCGGTGGGCACCGTCGCCAAAGGCTGCGCCTTCGGGACGAGCCCCGCGCGGAAGTTTGCGCTCGGGACAGACCTCGCGGGGCTGGTTGAAGACCTCGGTGTCCACATTGGTGTCCTTGACGGACATCGTGATCATGTCACCGGCGGGAATCGTGTAGCTCTGGCCGTCGTGTTCGACCTCGATGTCCTCGGTGGCGCGGCGGTAGAGCAGGCCCACCACGGGTTCCAAGCGCAGGATGTCGTGCAGGATCGCATATCGCTCACCCTTACCCGCCACCATGAACCGCTCCTGCAGCGGCTTGTTCTCGAGCAAGTGCCACACAGACATGGCAATGAACTCGCGCGTGGTGACCATGCCCGCCGCGGCGTAGGTGAGGCACTCGGTCGCAATTTCCGTCAGGGTGTAATTCTGATCGAGCAGGTGCGAGATCACGTCTGCTCGGCGCTCCTTCTTGCGAGCTTTGACCGCCGGGCGAACGTCGTGCCATGTGAATGTGGCCACCGGGAGGCTGTTCAGGGACGAGCGGATCGTGAACCACACCTTGTGCACAGCGTTGCGAGGTGTCTCGGTGGGATCGGCGTCGCTGCCGAAAAGTTTCATGAGGCGCCGCCCCATGGCGTCCGGATCGGTGCCGTCCAGGCCCACGATGTGCGCGGCCACCCGAACGGAGTACCCCATGGCCGCCTCGCCCAGGTCGAGCGACCCGGTGCGGTCCAGCTCAGCCAAGGTCTCTTTGGCGTAGCGGTCCATGAGCTCGCGGTAAGTGGTGTCCACGGTGGTGGGCGCGAAGAAGCGAGCGATCATGGAGCGCTGCTCGCGGTGCTCCGGGCCGTCCGAGAACAGGACGGGATGGCGTGACTTGCGCAGTCCCGCACGCACCTGTTCGGCGCGGAAACCAGCCTGCAGAGTCTTCTGGTTCCGCAGTACCTGGCGTGCAAGGTTCAGCGAACTGATGCGCCAACCGTCACCCACCCTCTCGATGGGGATGCCGGTGTTCCATTCACCGTCGGTGGCTTTTCGCTGATCCATATCCTGGCTGTCGCTCCGCCCTGTCACCGGGCACTGGTTCGCAGTCGGGGCCCCCGCGGGGCCGTCCGCCGCCATACGTTCGGCACTCACATCCCCCATTGTCACTCACGAAAGCACCTGTGGATACAGCGCGCCATACCCCCAATGCTGAGGACACCCCGGATAAGCTGGGGTGAGAGGTCGCCGGGAGCTGCGTCCGCAGCTTCCGTCTACGAAGCTGGAGCCGCCATGTCAGCACCCGCCCCTGCCCGTCCGAGTGGATCCGCGCCCGTCACGCGCGCCGGTCACCGCAGCCGGTTCTCATCCGTGGCTGCCAAATACATCATGGCCATCACCGGTCTGATTTTCTCGGCCTATGTCCTGGTCCACATGATCGGCAACCTCAAGGTCTATCAGGGCCCCGAGGCCTTCAATTCGTACGCGCACTGGCTGCGTAACGCGTTCTACCCCGTGCTCCCCTACGAGGGTCTGCTCTGGATCCTGCGCGTGGTGCTGCTGGTCAGCGTGATCGCCCACATCGTGTGCGCCCTCATTCTGAAATCCCGTGCTCGGCGCGCCCGCGGCGGTGCCCGCGCGCCCAGCATTCGCCGACGCCGCGGCCTGGGCCTTTCCGTGTTCGCCGGCCGATCGATGCTGGTCACCGGTGTGGTGCTGTTGCTGTTCGTGATCTTCCACATCCTGGATCTGACCACGGGCACCTCCCCCGCGGCCCCGGACGGCTTCCAAGCCGCCACGCACGAATCGTCCTACGCGTATTCGAACCTGGTGGACTCGTTCAGCCGCTGGCCGGCCTCTCTGATCTACATCGTGGCCATGCTGGCCCTGGCCCTGCACCTGCTCCACGGCCTGGTGAGTTCGGTGTACGACCTGGGCATCGGCGTGGGTTCCAAGGCCCGCAACATTCTGGCCGCGGTGGCCCTTCTGGTGGCCCTGGTGGTCGCTCTGGGCAACATCACCATTCCCGTGGCTGTTCTGACAGGACTGATTTCATGAGCTCCCCGTTGACCGACCGCGCCTCCGAACCCCTGGACGGCCGCATTCCCGACGGCGATCCGGCCACCGCATGGGCTCGCCGGAAACTCGATTACAAACTGGTCAGCCCGCTCAACCGGCGTAAGTTCCGCGTGATCGTGGTGGGTACGGGACTGGCCGGGGCGGGATGTGCTGCCGCGCTCGGGGAGCTGGGCTACGACGTCGTCGTCTATACCTTCCACGACGCCGCCCGCCGTGCCCACTCGGTGGCGGCCCAGGGCGGTATCAACGCGGCCCGCGCGAAGAAGGTGGACAACGATTCACTCGAGCGGTTCGTCAAGGACACCGTGAAGGGCGGGGATTTCCGCGGGCGCGAGGCCGATTGTTTCCGTCTCGGGGAGGAATCCGTGCGCGTCATCGACCATATGGACGCGATCGGCGCACCGTTCGCCCGAGAGTACGGCGGGCAATTGCGCACCCGGTCGTTCGGTGGCGTGCAGGTCTCGCGCACCTATTACACGCGTGGCCAGACGGGTCAGCAGCTGCAGGTGGCGGCGTCCCGTGCGCTGCAACGCCAGGTGGGCACGGGCAGCGTGGATCTGCGCACGCATCGCGAGATGCTGGATCTGATCGTCAAGGACGGTCGCGCGCAGGGCGTGGTGTGCCGCAACTTGTACACCGGCGAGATCGAGGCGGAGACCGCTCACGCCGTGGTGCTGTGCACGGGCGGCTACGGCAACGTGTATTTCCGCTCGACGCTCGCGCACAATTCGAACGTGACCGCGGCCTGGCGGGCGCACAGGCGCGGAGCGTATTTCGCGTCCCCGTCCTTCATCCAGTTCCATCCGACCGCGTTGCCGGTGAGTTCGCACTGGCAGTCCAAAACCACGCTGATGAGTGAGTCGCTGCGTAATGACGGACGCATCTGGGTTCCGGCGCGGGCCGGTGACGACCGCCCACCCAACGAGATTCCCGAGGACGAGCGCGACTACTACCTGGAGCGCAAGTACCCCGCGTACGGCAACCTGTCCCCGCGAGACATCTCCTCTCGGGCGGCGCGCGAACAGATCGAGGCGGGCCACGGCGTGGGCCCGCTTAAGAACAGCGTGTACTTGGATTTCCGAGACGCCATGGAACGGCTGGGCAAGCCGACCATCAAGGAGCGCTACGGAAACCTGTTCTCCATGTATTTCGATGCAACAGGTGAGGACCCCTACACCCAGCCCATGCGCATCGCTCCGGGCGCGCACTTCGCGATGGGTGGGCTGTGGAGCGACTACGACATGATGACCTCAGTACCCGGCTTGTTCGTGGGTGGCGAGGCCGGATGGGGCTATCACGGCGCCAACCGGTTGGGCGCCAACTCACTGCTCTCGGCGTGCGTGGATGGCTGGTTCACCCTCCCGTTCTCGGTGCCCAACTTCCTGGCTTCGCATCTCGGGACCGCTCCCCTGTCGCTTGACGACGACGCCGTGCGCGCCACGGTCGACGACGTCAAGGCCCGCACGGAGCAGCTGCTGTCCATCGGTGGAACCCGCGGTGCAGACGACTTCCACCGGCGACTCGGCGACATTTTGTACACGGGTTGTGGAGTGTCCCGGACGGTGTCCGGATTGGAAACTGCCCTCAACGAGATCCGCTCCTTGCGTTCGGAATTTTGGAATGACTTGCGAGTTCCGGGAACGGGGCGGCAGCTGAACCAGGAACTCGAGCGCGCGGGTCGCGTGGCCGACTATCTGGAAATGGCCGAACTCATGTGCCTGGATGCCTTGGACCGCGACGAGTCCTGCGGCGCGCACTTCCGTGAGGATCACCAGACCGAAGGCGGCGAAGCGCAGCGCGATGACGAGAACTGGGCGTTCGTATCCGCGTGGGAGCACGTGCCCGGCACGCCCGAGCACCCGGGCACGCCCATACGGCACGCGGAACCACTGTCGTTCGAGACAGTTCCGCTGCAGACCAGGAACTACAAGTGATGTCCGCCCATGAACGCTTCCGATTCGCGTTGTCCAGCAGCATGCGAGGAGACCGACTGTGAAACTGACCATTGATGTGTGGCGGCAAGCCTCCGACGAAACCGACGGCAGATTCGTCTCGTACACGGTGGACGACGCCGCGGCGGAGATGTCCCTGCCGGAGCTGCTGGATCGACTCAATTCGCAACTGGTCGAGGAGGGTGAAGACCCCATTGCCTTCGACACGGACTGTCGCGAGGGAATTTGCGGCACGTGTGGCATCACGGTGGACGGCATCCCTCACGGACCGGAGCCGCACACACCCATGTGTCGTCAGCACCTGAGGTCGTTCTCAGACGGCGCGCACATCCGGATGGAACCGTTCCGGTCCTCTGCGTTCCCGGTGGTGCGCGACCTAGTGGTGGACCGTTCCGCGATGGACCGGGTGGTTGCATCGGGTGGATTCGTGTCCGTTGACGCGGGCACCGCACCGGATGCGGACACCCGCCAGATCCCCTTCGACATGGCCGAGCGGGCTCTGGATTTCTCCGCGTGCATCGGCTGCGGCGCGTGCATTGCGGCGTGCCCGAACGGATCCTCACACCTGTTCACCGGTTCACTGCTGACCCACCTGGCCACACTGCCTCAGGGAAAGCCGGAGCGCGGACGGCGTGCGCGCGGGGTCGTGGAGTCCGCCGAAGAAGAGTTCGGGCCGTGCTCGGTTTACGGTGAATGCGCGGAGGTCTGCCCCGCTGGCATTCCCTTGTCCGCCATCAGTGCCGTGAACCGTGAGGCCGCCCGCGCCGCCGTGCGGCGGAACCGGGATGACTGACGACTGTGCCTAGGCAGCCGTGCAAGTGGACAGTTTGACCCCGTGGCCCAGTCCGAGTGATCAGACCGCTGGGCTCAACGCCAGCTTCAAGGCAATAGCCAACATGACCACGCCCACCATGATGTCCACGATGCGCCAGGTCAGCGGGGTATTCAAGACCCGGGACAGTGCCTTGGCACCTGCCCCCAGCGCGATGAACCAGATGACGGACCCCGTAATGGCTCCGGCCGAAAAGACCCAGCGTTGATCGCCCTGCTGATTGGCAAGGTTGCCCAGCATGATCACGGTGTCCAGATACACGTGGGGGTTCAGCCAGGTCAGGGCCAGCGTTGTGAGCACCACGGATTTGAGGGAGCCGCCACCCTCCTTCGCGGCCTGCAGGCCCTGCGGTTTCATGGCCGAGCGGAACGATTGAATCGCGAAGCCCACCAGATAAATCACGCCACCCCAGCGGAAGATCTCGAGCAACCACGGCACGCGTTCAATCAGGAACCCGATCCCGGCAGTTCCCACGGAGATCAGGAACACGTCCGAGGCGATGCAGATGAGCACCACGGCCCACACGTGCTGACGACGAATGCCTTGCCGCAGAACGAACGCGTTCTGGGCACCGATCGCCACGATGAGGGCCAGCCCGGTCAGCATGCCGGGGATGAAGACGGAAGTCACTCGACCAAACTAGACCCTGCCCGTGACCACCGAAAACCCACCGCGGCGTGCTTCGTCACAAACGGGTGAATGGCCATCAGACCAATCAGTGACGTTACCTTCCTTACATCCGCAACACATCGGCAGTCTGCGCAGTTATACTTTCCGACGAAACAATTTCTCGGAAGGTGCGCGTGCGTCGTCGGCGTGTGTGCCCGAACGAGAGAACGACGAGAGGACGCTAGATGACTGAGACCGCAACCGCTGATCTGACCGTGGCCATCGACCAGGACGCCGTGGATCGCTTGTTCT
The DNA here is from genome assembly GCF_002295155.1 of Kocuria sp. WRN011. Taxonomy (NCBI): domain Bacteria; kingdom Bacillati; phylum Actinomycetota; class Actinomycetes; order Micrococcales; family Micrococcaceae; genus Kocuria; species Kocuria sp. WRN011. The sequence goes on along the minus strand of NZ_NSGI01000009.1, from coordinate 66,149 downwards.
GCGATGCCCGCACCGCGAGCCACTTCACGGACGCCCCCGTGACCGATGAGCAGAAGCGCACCATCTACGAGCTCACCAAGATGGGCCCCACCGCGTTCAACTCCCAGCCCATGCGCATCACCTGGGTCGAGTCCCCCGAGGCCCGCGAGCGCCTGGTCAAGCACATGAGCCGCGGCAACCAGGAGAAGACCCGCAACGCGCCGCTGACCGCCATCCTCTCCTACGACGAGAACTGGCACGAGCACTTCCCCGAGTTCCTGCCGGCCGCCCCGCACATGAAGGGCATGTATGACGAGAACGACGACATGCGCATCACGAGCGGCAAGGCCAACTCCCACATCCAGGTGGGCTACTTCATCATTGCCGCCCGCATCGCAGGCCTGGCCGCCGGCCCCATGACCGGCTTCAACCCGGCCGGCGTGGATGAGGAGTTCTTCGAGGGCACCGGCAAGCACTCCATCGTGGTCGTCAACCTGGGCACCCCGGTTGAGCCCGAGTACGCACGCAACCCGCGCTTCGACGCCGAGGACGTTACCGAGACCATCTGATTCTCAGTACGCAGAAAGCGAGCCGGACCCGCCATTGAGGCGGGTCCGGCTCGTTTTGTCTTCGGCGCAGATCATGCGTTGAATCCAGATCAGTCCCGGCGAACTCCCGGGCGGGGCTGGTGCTCCCCCGTCATACCGCCGCGCGGGCTGGCGAGTTTCTCGAGAACGGGCATGGCGGCGTCGAGCGCGGCCAGTTCTTTGTCATCCAGCCGCGCAAGAACCTTGGCAACCACCTCGTTGCGGTGGCGATCTTCTGCCGCGATCACGTTGTGGCCGCGGCGCGTGAGCTTCACGAGAACAGCGCGAGCATCGGCAGGGTCTGGCTGACGCTCCACCAGGCCGGACTTCATCAAGCGGTCGACGCTCTGCGTTGCGGTAGGGGTACGGACTCCGAGGTTCGCTGCAATAGTCGTCATGCGGACCCCGCCGTCTGTCAACATGGACATGAGGCTGATCTGCTGACTGGTGAGTTCCCGCGTGTTGTCCATGCGCCGGAGGAAAAACACCCCGTGACGCAGTGCCGTTCTAAGCTTCTCAGCGCTTTCAAGGGGCGCACGGCCCAGGGACTGGCTCTCAACATCGGGAGTCTTATCCATAGTTAGTTAAGCTAACTTATTCTGCGGAAAGTAGCAAGTTCCCAAGGGGGCTCGTGCGGTCTAGATTGTGGCCATGACCTCGCACAGCACATGCTATTTCGACACCTTCATCACCGTCTCGCCGGACAGCGCCGCCACCGCGGGTGAACCGGTCACGGTTAAAGCGGCCATGCGATCCAAGAAGCGCTGAGTGAGGAAAGTGCAAGCAGGAAATCTCGTGGGAGGGAAGTGTTGAAATCGACGAAGATTCCAGCATTTCCCTCCCCTAAGCCTTACTGCCTGCAGTTCCCTCACACCAGACTCAAGGGTCCGGTGAATCGCGGTGGAGGTGGCGGTCTGACTTACAAAATCTGCGCCAGCCGCTTCACACCTTCCCGGATGCGCACGGGCGAGACACCGGAGAACGCGAGCCGCACGGCGTCGGAGGGACGTCCGTCCGAGTAGCACGCGGAACCCGGCACCAGAACGACTCCCTGCTCGATCGCGTCCCGCAGCAGATCGTCCTTCTCCGCCAACCCGGGCACCTTGACCCACGTGAAGAAGCCACCGGTCGGCTCGGTCCAGTCGGCACGCTCGGGCATGAACTCCTCCAGCGCTGTTTTCATGGCCTCCCACCTCTCCCGGTAGAACTCCACGGCCCGGCCCAGTGCTGGTTCCCACTGCTCCGACCCGACCCACGCGGTGACCAGCGACTGCGCCAGATTGGACGGGTGGATCACCACGGATTCGGCGGCGATCTGCAGCCGCCCCCTGACTTCCGGGGGTGCCACGAGCCATCCCACGCGCAGCCCCGGGGCAAAGATCTTCGAGAAGCTGCCCAGGTGAATTACGTGTTCCGGGTCCATGCCGTGCATCGATGGCAGCGGTCCGGAGCGGTCGAAGGACAACAGGGCGTAGGGATCGTCCTCCACGATCATCACGTCGCGTTCGGCGCAGACACGCACCAATTCACGACGTCGCTCGGTCGGCATGGTCACGCCGGTCGGGTTCTGGAAGCTCGGGATCACGTACACGAACGGAACCCGTTTGCCCTCCGCAGCCAGCTCGTCCAACGCGGTGGCCACGTGCTCGGGATCCAGTCCGTGGTCGTCGAGCTCCACATGCCGGACGTCCACCTCGTACGCGCCGAAGACTCCCAGCGCGCCCACATAGGTGGGACCTTCCGCGAGGATCACGTCACCGGGATTGCAGAACAGCTTGGTCACCAGATCCAGCCCGGCCTGCGATCCCGTGGTCGGAAGCACGTCAGCGGCGGTGATGTCCGAACCACCCCGGGACATGAGGTGCACGACCAGGTCTCGCAGCGGCGTCGTCCCCGCGCCGGAACCGTACTGCAGAATTTCCCCGGCCCGTTCGGCCAACAGGGAGGAAGCCAGCGCGCCGATGTCCCCGCCCGGCAACACGGACAGATCGGGATTGCCGCCTGCCAGTGAGACCACGGACGGGTCCATAGCGGTTTCAAAGACGGCGCGCACCGGCGAAGGCCGGAACTCCGCCGCGCGTGATGCGAATTCCATGGTCACTCCCCCTCGCCGTAGCGTGCGCCGGAGATGCCGTACGCGGGGCCGTCCGGAGCGGCGTCGGGACCCAGGCTGATGAGCGTGATCAACTCGTAGACCACGTGAGCAGCGGCGATGCCGGTGATCTCGGCGTGATCGTACGCGGGGGCGACCTCCACGACGTCGCACGCGACCACGTCCAGACCGCGCAAGCCACGCAGGATCTCGAGGACCTCGCGGCTGGTCATGCCACCCGCCTCGGGAGTACCGGTGCCAGGTGCGTGGGCGGGATCCAGGACGTCGATGTCCAAGGACACGTAGAGCGGGCGGTCGCCCACGCGCTCGCGCAGGGCCTGGACCACGGCGTCCACACCGGAGCGCATGACGTCCGCGGAGGAGACGATCTCGAAACCGAAGGACGAATCATCCTCCAAGTCCTTGGTGCCGTAAAGGGGACCGCGGGTTCCCACGTGCATGACGGCGTCCGTGTCGATAATGCCCTCTTCGAACGCGCGGCGGAACGGCGTGCCGTGCGTGAACTCTGCACCGAAGTAGGTGTCCCACGTGTCCAGGTGCGCGTCGAAGTGCAACAGCGCGATCTTGCCGTGCCGCGAATGCGCGGCACGCATCAGGGGTAGCGCAATGGTGTGATCGCCGCCGATGGCCACGATCTTGGTGTCCGAACCCATCAACTCGAGCGCGCCGGTTTCAATGGCCGAAATGGCGTCCTTGATGTCGAACGGGTTGCCGACCAGGTCGCCGGCATCCGCGACCTGCAGGCGCGCGAACGGCGAGTGGTTCTGAGCCGGATTGTAGGGGCGCAGCAGCCGCGAGGATTCGCGCACGTGATTCGGCCCAAAGCGCGCGCCGGAACGGTACGACACTCCGGAATCGAACGGGATTCCCACCACGGCAATGTCCGTGTGATCGACCTGGTCCGTGCGCGGTAGTCGGGCGAACGTGGCAGGCCCCACCCACCGCGGAGTGAGCGCCGCATTGACCGGCCCCACGCGTTTTTGCCCGTCAGCCGTGGTTTCCACGATGCGTTCCGGTTCCACGGATTCTCCCTTCTTCCCGAGGATCGCTCGGGACACCACACGCTCCGGGGGCAACCAGGATGTGGTCGGCTCGGAGACCCGGCAGTGATATTTTTTGTGACCTAGTGCATAAACCCTATGCCCTGTACCCGTTTCGCGAGATCAACCCCTCACGCAACAGCTGCCCCCGCCATCTCCCGAGGAGAACCCCTTCATGAATGTGCTTGTCATCGTGCTGTACCTGGTGGCCATGGTGGTCATCGGCCTGTGGGCGGCACGCCGAGCCAAGACGGCCACGGACTATCGCGTGGCCGGCCGTCGACTCGGCCCCGGTCTGTACACCTCCACCATGGCGGCGGTCGTTCTGGGTGGCGCGTCCACCGTGGGCGGCGTGGGTCTGGGCTACCAGTACGGCATTTCGGGCATGTGGCTCGTGGTCGCGATCGCCACAGGCTTGGCGGCGCTGAGTCTCTTCTTCGCGGGACGCATCCAGTCGCTCAAGGTCTTCACGGTCTCGCAGATGCTGCAGTTGCGCTACGGCGACCGCGGCGGTGCGAGCGCCTCGTCATTCGTGATGCTCGCGTACACGCTCATGATTTCCGTGACGTCCACGGCCGCGTACGCCTCAATCTTCTCGGTGCTCTTCCCCATTTCCCGCCCCTGGGCCATCCTGTTGGGCGGTGCCGTGGTGATCGCCTACTCCGTGCTGGGCGGCATGTGGTCGATCACCCTGACCGACCTGATGCAGTTCGTGTTCATGACCATCGGCATGTTCCTGATCCTGCTGCCGTTCTCACTCTCCGCCGCCGGCGGCATCAACGGGCTGACCGAACGCCTGGACGCCACCTACTTCGACTGGGGTTCCATGGGCTTCCAGGCGATCATCACGCAATTCGTGGTCTACGGATTTGGCATGCTGATCGGCCAGGACATCTGGCAGCGCGTGTTCACCGCCCGCTCCCCGCAGGTCGCGCGCTGGGCCGGCCTGGGCGCGGCCGCCTACGTTGCGCTGTACGGCGTGGCGGGTGCGCTGATCGGCACCGCCGCGGCGGCCGTACTGCCCAACCTGTCCGTTCCGGAAGAGGCGTTCGCCGCCATGGCACAGATGCACGCCCCCGCCGGCCTGGGCGGTGTGGTGCTCGCTGCCGGCGTGGCGGCCATGATGTCCACGGCCTCCGGCGCAATGATCGCGGCCTCCACAGTGGCTCGCGTTGACGTGATCCCCACCCTCAAGGGCCTGTTCGGAGCTTCTCATGACGACGTCGCTCGCGCCCGCTCCGAGGACGCCTCCGTCTTCAAGGACCGCGTCTACGTGGTGGTCGTGGGACTGCTGGTCACGTTCATCTCCATGCTCGTCCCATCCACCGTGGTGGCCCTGACCATTGCGTACAACGTGCTGGTCGGTGGCCTGTTGGTCGCCATCCTGGGCGGTCTGATCTGGAAGCGCGGCACCGCCATCGGTGCCGCGCTCTCCATGGCCGTGGGCTCTCTGGTCACCCTGGTGTCGATGGCGGTCTTCGGCGTGCTCGCCAACGCCCCCATCTACCTGGGCCTGTTGTCCTCCGCGCTCGTGTACGTGGTGGTGTCGCTGCTGACCAAGCGCACCTCGGCCGAGATTTCCACGGAGTGGTCGGAACGGATCAAGGAGGCCAAGTCTTGAGCGAAAACCCAGGCAACCAGGCGACGTCGTACCCTCAACGCACCGTGGCCCGAGCGGCCCTCGAGACCCTGCGCGGCTACGGGATCGACACCGTGTTCGGCATTCCCGGCACCCATTCTCTTGAGTTCTACCGGCCGCTGCGCGAGCTGGGAATCCGAGCGATCACCACGCGGCACGAGCAGGGCGCATCTTACGGCGCGGACGGCTGGTCGCAGGTGCGCGGGTTGCCCGGCGTGGTCATCACGACCTCCGGGCCGGGGCTGCTGAACTCGCTGTCCGGCGCGGCCACCGCGTACGCCGAATCGCGCCCCATGATCCTGCTGTCACCGGGCCGCCCGGTGGGTCAGGACTTCCGGGACATCGGTTCGCTGCACGAGACCAAGAACCCGTCCGCCGCGGTCAACGCGATCGTGGGTCAGTCCCGCCGTGTGACGTCCGGGACAGAGGCCGTGACCATGATTCACGACGCCATGCGCGACTTCGCCCATTCCCGCCCCCGGCCCATCCACATCGAGATTCCGCTGGACATCCTCGAGGGCCCGGCGGACGTGCCTGCGTCCGCGACGGCCCCGCGTCCCCTGGGAGCGCCCCAGCCTGCACCGGCGTCCGACGTCGCCGCGGCGGCTGCTGCTCTCGCCGCAGCTTCTCGTCCGGTCGTCCTGGCCGGTGGTGGCTCGTTGGCCGCGGGTTCTCAGTTGTTGGAACTGGCCGAGCTACTCGAAGCTCCCGTCATCACCACGACCAACGGCAAGGGCGCGATTCCGGAGAAGCACCGGTTGTCCCTGGGCGCGGATCTGAGGTTGACCACGGCACATTCATTCCTGCGCACCGCCAACGCGCTCTTGGTCATCGGCTCCAAGGTGGGCGAGGCCGAGCTGTGGGGCGGCGACATCACACCCCAGGGGCCGATCATCCGCGTGGACATCATGCGCGACCAAATGCTGTGCAACCTCACGCCGGACATCGAGGTACCGGGCAACTCGGCCGCCGTGGTGGCGCAGCTACTGGAGGCCTTGCGTGCGGACGATGGGAGCGACGTCGGCGATCGAGAGGCACCGGACCTACGCGAAGTCTTCGACGCCATGGACAACGAGGGGCGCCAGTGGGCGCCCGACCTGGCCGCGCTCAACGAAACCATCATGGACGTGGTCCCGGACAACACGATCATGGCCGGCGACTCGTCCCAGGTGACGTACATGGGATCCACCACGTTCTTCCGCGCACCCACCCCGCACTCGCTGCTGTACATGGGCACGTACGCGACGCTGGGTTACGGCCTGCCCGCCGCGATCGGCGCCAAGTTAGCCGCACCGGACCGCCCGGTGGTGTGTCTACTGGGCGACGGCGCCCTGATGTTCAGCATCCAGGAGCTGATGACCGCGGTGGAACTCGAGCTGGATCTGCCGATCATCTGCGTGGACAACGGCGGGTACGGCGAAATCCGACAGGGCATGGTCGACCGTGACATCGACCCGCTGGCCGTGGACCTCAAGCAGCCGGACTGGGTGCAGCTCGCGGAATCCTTCGACGCGACCGGGTTGTCCGCGACCATGGACAGCCTGGCTTCATCCGTGGAGCAGGCGCTGAGCATCTCCGGGCCGAGCCTGGTGCACCTGCGGATCTGAAGCCGGGCCCGGGGCGCAGCCTGGTCGACGCTAGGACCGCGTGCTCTGGTTGCCCCGACACCGTCGGTAGGCGGGTCGACGGTACGGCCCACGCCCCGGGACCGTCTACAAACTAATTGACGTTAACGCCTTGAAACCCGGAAATCCGGGTCCCAAGGTCGATCAGATTGCGAGGTGGCGCACGCAAGGGTCGTAACGTCGATCAGCGTGCGACCGCGAGGTTCTGGCGGCTCCCTATGCCGCAGACGCCCCCAGGTATCCGTTGGGATCCAGAACGAACTTGGTGGCCGCGCCGTGGTCGAACTCGGCGTAGCCCTTGGGCGCGTCCTCTAGCGGAATCGCCTTGGCGTTGACCGCCTTGGCGATGTGGATGCGGTCGTACAGGATGGCCATCATCAGCTGACGGTTGTACTTCATGACCGGACACTGACCAGTGGTGAAGGTCAGGGACTTCGCCCACCCGGTGCCCAACGACAGTGACAGGGAGCCCTTCTGCGCGGCTTCGTCGATACCGCCCGGATCGCCGGTGACGTAGAGCCCCGGGATACCGAGTTCACCACCGGCCCGGGTGATCTCCATGAGGGAGTTGAGCACGGTTGCGGGCGCCTCTTCAGCATCCTTGCCGTGGCCCTTCGCCTCGAAACCGACAGCGTCAATGGCACAGTCCACCTCGGGCACGCCCAGGATCTGCTCGATCTGATCCTGCGGGTCGCCTTCCGTGAGATTGATCGTTTCGCACCCGAAGCTGCGCGCCTGCGCCAGGCGGTCATCGTTCATGTCAGCCACGATGACCACGGCCGCACCGAGCAGCAACGCCGACGCCGCCGCGGCCAGTCCCACGGGTCCCGCGCCGGCGATGTAGACCGTGGAACCAACCGTCACTCCGGAGGTCACGGCACCGTGAAACCCGGTGGGCAGAATGTCCGAGAGCATGGTCAGGTCCAGGATTTTCTCAAGGGCTTGCTCCGGGTCCGGGAACTTCAACAGATTCCAGTCCGCATAGGGCACCAGCACGAACTGCGCTTGACCACCTACCCAGCCACCCATGTCGACATACCCGTAGGCGGAACCGGGGCGATCCGGATTCACATTGAGGCAGATGCCGGTTTTGCGTTCCTTACAGTTGCGGCACCGACCGCAGGAAATGTTGAACGGGACGGAGCAGATGTCGCCGACTTTGATGAATTCGACGTCCGGCCCCACTTCAATGACTTCACCGGTGATTTCGTGGCCCAGGACCAAATCCTGAGGCGCCGTGGTTCGACCGCGCACCATGTGCTGATCGGAACCACAAATGTTGGTGGCGATGGTTTTCAGAATCACCCCGTGGGGAACTTTTCGTCCCACGTTGGCCGGATTCACACCCGGACCGTCCTTGAGTTCGAACTCTGGATAGGGCGTGTCGATGACTTGAACCTTGCCTGGACCTTCGTAAGCAACCGCTCGATTGTCGGCCATGACGGATCATCCTCCTGATGAGCTACGCATGTGCTTCTCAGTGACTTGGATCACATAAGGTCCACTTCATGCTAGCAGTCACGTCCGCGGTCCCGGCGGCCTCATGCAAACGTATTGAGGCATCGCTCCTAGTTGGGTAACACTTGACGAATTTGCCTTCACAAACGCGAACAGTGCAGACAAAGGCATGGATGTCGGTCATGGTTAATTCATGAACCGTCCGTTCACATCCATTCTTGAGAAGATTCTCAACTTCCGCAGTAGCGATCCAGAGGTGTTCCTGGTCTTCCAACAGCACCCGGAGTCTTCGGATGCTCCGCTCGTGGCAGTGACCCGCACCGAGTTCGATGCACGCTCCATCGAAAAGCAACAACTCTCTGTTCGCCCCACGTACCGCGTCATGTGGGAACGGTTCACCGTTCCGGACGCGCCCGCCGTGGGGGACGGCGATCAGCTCTTCATCGTGTTCGAGGGCAAACGGACTCGCCACTCCCACGTCTCCGCGGATCGCAATCCGGCACCCCTGGGAGTCTTCGCCACAGAGAAGGCTGCCCGTGAGGTCAAGGGAGCCAAGTACCTCCGCACAGTGACAGTCGGCTGGCAAGACCTCAGCGTATGGGACCACCTGGACTGATCATGTAAATCGCAGGAACACTTGCTATTCATGAACCATGTCCACGGACGCTGAGCACTTCGACATCCTGATCATCGGTGCAGGTCTGAGCGGAATCGGTGCTGCGTGCAAACTCCGGCGGGGGCATCCGCACAAGAGCATCGGCATCCTGGAATCCCGTGATGCCACCGGCGGCACGTGGGATCTGTTCCGCTACCCGGGGGTGCGTGCGGATTCGGATCTGTACACCTTCGGGTACGAGTTCCGACCGTGGACCGGACCGCAGTCCATTGCCGAAGGCCCCGCCATCCTGCAATACATCCGCGACACCGCTCACGAATACGGCGTGGACGAGCTGATCCGCTTCAACCAGCGCATGGTCGCCGCCGACTGGTCCTCCGAACACAGTCACTGGTGCGTCACCGTGGAACGCACCGCCCGGGCGGCACCCACGCAAGGTGACAGTGCGGCGTCGTCGACGCCCCAAGAACCCACTGGAACGGGCGAATACCTGGAGGTCACTGCCTCGTGGCTGTTCAATGCGACCGGTTACTACCGCTATGACCAGCCGAACGAACCCGACATCACGGGACTGAGGCAGTTCGGCGGCACCGTGATCCACCCGCAGCTGTGGCCCCAGGACACGGAGGTGACGGGCAAGAACGTGGTGATCATCGGCAGCGGTGCCACCGCCGTCACCCTGCTTCCGTCGCTTGTGGAGCGGGGCGCGAACGTGACCATGGTGCAGCGCACGCCCAGCTACATCATTCCCGTCCCCAAGGAGAATCAGCTGGCCAAGGCGCTCAAGCCGAGACTCGGTGAGGAGCGGACCTCGCATCTGGCGCGCGCGGTGGCCACGCGCCAGCAGCGGTTCCTGTGGAAGACCAGCAAGATCGCGCCGCACCTAGTCAAGGGCGCAATTGCTGCGGTCAACAAGTCGCAATTGCCCGACGACGTCTCCGTGAAGGAACACTTCAACCCGCCCTATAAACCGTGGGATCAGCGCGTGTGCGTGGCACCGGGCGGGGATTTCTACCGCGCCCTCAAGTCCGAGGCGGGACACGTGGTCACGGGCACCATAGACGAAATCACCGAGACCGGCGTGCGCATGGAGAGCGGTGAGGACATCTCCGCGGACATCCTGATCACCGCCACGGGATTCAACGTGTTGTTGTTCGGTGGGGCCCGCTTCAGCTTGGACGGCGTACCCGCGGACCTCACCGAGAAAATCGCCTACCGCGGGGTGATGCTGAGCGACATGCCCAATTTCGCGTTCGCGATCGGGTACACCAACGCGTCCTGGACGCTCAAAATCGGTTTGCTCGTGGATTGGTTCTCGCGCTTGCTCGCACACATGGACGGAATTGGCGCCGCCTCCGTGCGACCGCTCGCGCCGGAGGGCCTCAAGACCAAACCACTACTCGACTTCGACGCCGGGTACGTCCAACGCGCCCTGGACGGCCTCCCCAAGCAAGGCACCCGCAGCCCATGGCTCATGTCCATGAGTTATCTGGCGGACCGTCGCGAACTTCGGTCACGGCCCGTGGTCGACGAGTTCTTGCGGTTCGACGACGCCGCCGCCCCCGTTCTTCAGGAACTCCCGACCTTGCTCGCGGGGCCGGGAGATTCGGGCGCGGAGGAAATCATTGATCTCGGTGACGGCCGCACCATGTGCGTTCGCATCGATGGGCCCATGGACGGCCCCGCGGTCATCATGATCACCGGCCTGGCCTTCGACCTCACCGCGTGGCCCATCTCGTTCGTGAAGTCCCTGGTCACAGAGGGGTTCCGCGTGGTGCGCATCGACAACCGGGACGAGGGCCGCTCGTTCCGCGCCACCTCCAAGGCCCCTTCGGCGCGGCAGCTCCTCAGTGGTGACCTCCCCGAGGACCAGTACACCGTGGAGGACATGAGCGAAGACGTCGCGGACACCATGCGAGCGCTGAACATCGAGCGAGCGGACCTGATCGGTTTCTCCCTGGGCGGGATGATCGCGCAATCCTTGGCCGCTCATCATCCGCCGCTGGTGCGCCGGCTCGTCTCCATTTGTTCAACCACCGGCGATCCCCAAGTCGGCACCACCGCGACCTCCACCGCCGCGATGCTGATGCTCCCGGGAGCGCCAAATCGCTCCGTGTACATCAGGGGCCGCACGATCATCGGACGGCACCTGGCGGGGCCGGGGTACCCGATCGATGAAGCCTACGAGGCCCAGTTGGCCGCGGCCCACTGGGATCGATCGCTCAACCCGCACGGCGAATCGGCGGCCATGCGGCGTCAGATCGGAGCGATCCGTGCGTCAGGAAACCGTGCGGAGGTGCTCTCGGACATCGCCGCGCCCACACTGGTGATTCACGGCGACAAGGACAAGATCGTGCGCCCTGATGGCGGGCCCGCGACCGCGGAGGCCATTCCGGGTGCCACGTTCATCGAGATCCCCGGCATGGGTCATCAGTTGCATCCCGCGCTGATGCCCACCCTGCTCGGGTACGTCAACGAACACCTCGTGGCCCCGGCACAACGCCCCACTTCATGATGACCAGGCACACCACGGATCCCGCAGCACCCCAGAGCACCAGGGCCGGAGTCAACAGAGTGACGATCTCCAGCAGCGGCGGAACCACCGCGCAAATCAACCCGACGAGGACGGCCAGCGGTGTCAGCCGTAGCTTGCCCCACGGCTTGGCCGAGGCTCGCTCCACTCGGCGCAACGCCGTGGCCACGGCCAGCACGGCCACCCAGCACAGCACAGCGAGCGGGATCCGCAACAACCACCACTGCGCTGAACCGGGAACCGGATCGTAACCTCCCGCGAAGAACCACGCGGCCATCACCAGGATGATCACCGGTAGGTGCCACAGGTAAATGGTCATGGCACGGGTTCCCACCACATACGTGACCGCCTGAGCGGGCCGCCAGTGCATGAGTCGGTTGAGGGCCGGGGTGAACACCTGCAGCAGGCACGCTTGGGCCAGCCCCAACAACACCATGCACACCGTGGGCGGGTTCAGGTTGGTGAGCATGTCCGGGGCATAACGCCCTGAGAACACGCACACGGCCAGCAGCGCGTAGCAAGCGGCGACGATCAGAAGCAGCGTGAGCGTGCCGCGGGCCGCAAACCATCCGTCCGCCCGGAAGAACCCGAGTTGCTGAATGAGCGGCCACACGAACAGCATGTTCAGCAGCCCCCACCACTGCTGATCCGTGGCCATCCGCAAGAGATCCACTGCGACCACGCACGAGAGCAAGAACCAGCACCACACCCAGCCCATGCGTTCGTGCAATTCCAAGAAGGCGGGCGCCAGCGCTTGCGCGATCAGATACGCCGCCAAGAACCACAGGGGCATTCCCATGCCGGACAGCGCGAACGTCACGAGCTCTTCGCCTACCCCGAGCGCCAAGGCCGCCATGGCGCTGATCGCGAAGACCAGCCACAGCACGGCCGCCGGTTGCATGAGTCGCAGCGTGCGTTCCCGCACGTATTCCGCCGGTGCCGCTCCCCTGGCCCGACACCGCCGCAGCGCCCCCGCCGTGGCTACGCCACCCACCACGAAGAACAGCGGCATGACCTGCAGGATCCACGTGGCCCACCAGTACCAGGTCTGTTCCTCGGGGACCAGCACGGAAACGAGTTCGCCGGTGTCCGGATCCGCAGTGAGAGTGACCATGAGCAAATGAATGAACACCACCGCGATCACGCATCCCACGCGTGCAGCGTCCGAGGCGAGGTCACGGTCCGCGAGCGCCACGGAGCCATTGGCCCGGGTGGGGGCGGAGTGGGTCTGAACGCCGTCGCTCATGAGCATCAGTGTATGCAGGTACACACGTGTGTTGGAGGAAGCCGCGCGTTGGTGGAGTGAGATGACGCCGCTCGCTTCGACTTCACTGGCCGCCTCCAACGCGAGCCCGAACGCCGGAGGTGGGGAAAACCCCACCCCGACTCGGTGGCTAGCTCTGGCGCGGAAAACAGGGGCAGAACCGTAGCGTTATGGACATGACCACTCCAGACCCGCGCCCGACTCCACCGTGGGAACCCACGGAAGCGATTCCGGCAGATACGCAGCACACCCGCCCCTTGCCGCCGCACGGAACTCCGCAGCCTCCACAGCCGCCGCAGTCTCCGGCTCCTTCACGCGGCTCTTCTACCGTCTCCCATGACTCCGTAAGCGAGTGGAGCACCTTCTCTCCCAAGACCATGTTCTTCGGAGCCACGGACCTGGTCATCGACGCACTACTGAACTTCTTCTGGATCATCGTGATCGGCACCCTGATCTTCACGGGTGTCGCCATGATCCCCGCGGTGGGTCTGGGCCTGCTGGTCCTGGCCGGAACCGTGTACGTGATCTGGGCGGCGGTGTGGCTGGAACGGCGGCGCTCGGCGTCGTCGTTCGGCCTGGACCTGCGTGACCCGCAGCGGCGCCGCACGCCGCGCACGGACTGGGTGCGCGTTCCCCACCAACTGTGGTTGGACGCGACCGACAGCTCCATGTGGCTGGGTTTCCTGCACCTGATCCTCACGTTCATCCTGGGTGCGCTGGCCGTGTTCTCGCTCGTGACCATTGGCGCGGGCATCGTGGGCGCGTTCTCGCCGCTGTTCGCTCCGGAGAACTCCATTGCGCAGCGCTTCTTCACCCCGGTTCAGGGGTGGCCCGAATGGACCGGCGTGCTGGCAAGCATTCTGGGCCTCCTGATCGGCGTAGTCCTACTGGCCCTGCTCACCCTGGCCCACCGCGGCCTGTCCGCTACCCTGCTGCGGATGAGCGAGTCGGCAGCTCTCCGCCGCGAGGCCGCCGAGGCTCGCCGCCAGGTCGAATACGCGACCGAGGCCCGCGAATCCGCGGTCCGCGGCGCCCACACCGAACGCTCCCGCATCGAACGCGACCTGCACGACGGCGTTCAGCCCCAGCTGGTGTCGGTGGCCATGAACCTCTCGATGGCCAAGTCGCGCATCGACACCGACCCCGCCTACGCCAAGGAACTCGTGAGCGAGGCGCACGGAACCACCAAGGCCGCTATCACGGAGCTCCGCCGCCTGGCGCGCGGTTTCCACCCGGCGGTTCTGGAGGATCGCGGGCTCGACGCCGCCATCTCCGCGGTTGCCGCTCAGGCCCCGTTCTCGGTCAACGTGAACGTGAACGTCCCCCGACTGACGCCCGAGACCGAGGCCGCCGTGTACTTCGCGGTCTCCGAGTCCCTCACCAATGCCATCAAGCACTCCGGTGCCCGCACCGCTGACGTGGCCGTCTCCATCCAGGACGGTGACATCCCAGGCACCTCCACCGTGGTGGCGGGAATCCGCGACTACGGCCGCGGCGGCGCACGGGTGGTACCCGGTGGTGGCCTGTCCGGCATCGAAGACCGGATCCGCTCCGCGGGCGGCCAGTTCTTCTTGAACTCCCCCACGGGTGGGCCCTCCGAGGTCATCGTGCAGCTCCCGCTGAACACACCGGCTCGCACCGGCACCAGCGCCAACGCCAACCAACCGGACCGTCACGACTCCGACAGCAACGAGTCCGACCGCAACGTGCGGTCGGGCAGCCGGGCCGCGAGCGACGTCGTCGAAAATCAAGGAGCGTGACCCCGTGCGTATCGTGATCGCCGAAGACGCCGTGCTGCTGCGAGCCGGCCTGGTCCGTCTCCTCACCGACGCCGGCCACCAAGTGGTCGCCGAAACCGACACCGCCGAGGGTCTCGTGAAGGCCGTGGAGGAACACCGGCCGGACTTTGCGCTGGTGGACGTGCGGCTCCCACCGTCCTTCACGGACGAGGGCATTCGCGCCGCGGTCCTCATCCGCTCCGCGCACCCGCAGGTGGCCGTGCTCGTGCTCTCCCAGTACGTGGAGGAGCGTTACGCGTCCGAGCTGATTGCCTCGCGCCGCGAAGGCCTGGGTTATCTACTCAAGGACCGTGTGGCGGACGTGGACCAATTCCTGGAATCCGTGCAGACCGTGGGCGAGGGCGGAACCGTCCTGGACCCCGAGGTGCTGACCCAGATTCTGGTGCGCTCCCGCCAGCGTGAGGACCTGGAACTGCTGTCGCCCCGCGAGCGCGAGGTCCTTGGGCTGATGGCGCAGGGCCTGTCCAACGCGTCCATCGCCACGAATCTGTACCTGACCGAATCGGCCGTGGAAAAGCACATCGGCTCGATCTTCATGAAGCTCGGGGTGACGTCAGCGTCCGGCAACCGCCGTGTGCTGGCCGTTCTCAAGTACCTGGGCTACCCGGACCACTCCCTTTAGGACACCGCCATGAGCACACATTTTCCTCCCTCCCAGCCCGACGGCGCTCCCCACGGATCGCCCGAACCCTCACCCCGGGTGCCTTACGATTCCTCGCGCGCTGCGGGACCGCACCCCACCAACCCGCCCATCAACCGAGGTCAGCGCCGCGGCTGGAACACAGCGACCGGCATCATCGGCGGATTGGGTGCGCTGACCCTGTTGGTGGGCGGCGCGGGTGCCGCAACAGCCGCGGTGATGACCCAGGAACGCACCGACACCTGGACCGCTTCCTCCGAGGCCTCGAAGATCGTGGTGGATTCGGACAGCGCCAACGTTCGCGTCCTCACGAGTCCCACGGTCGAGAACGTTGAGGTCAAGTGGCAGGAATTCGGCTGGGGCCTGGGCGACCAGCGTGCGCCCCAGGAATCCGACGGCGTGATCCGCGTGGACGCAGCCGAGCAGACCTCGCGGTGGAACAGCGCCATCAACAACATCGAGATCACGGTGCCGGAGAGTGACACTGACACCTCCCTCGACCTCACCGCGGAACACGGGCTGGTGCATGTGACCGGTGCGTTCGATGAGATCACCGCCACGTCCAAGTTCGGCTCCGTGAGTGCGGATTCCGTCAAGGCCTCAGTGATTGACGCCCGAACCACCAACGGTCAGGTGCTGCTGGACGGCATCGAGGTCAGCGACCGGTTGGACGCCCACACCCGCAACGGTTTCACCTCGGTGCGGGCATCCGGCGAGGCACCGAAGCAGAGCTCAGTGACTGCCGAGTCCGGGGTCTACGAGCTCAAGCTGCCCACCGCCGACTATTGGTACCCGGCCAGCTCCCAGCAGGGTTTCGACGACCCGCGCTCCCCGGAGACGGTCACCCCCGATCGCAGGCAGTGGAACGATTCGTTTGACTCGCGCTTCGACAACGACGCCGCTCCCTCGCCTTCCGTGAGCCCGTCGGCTTCCGCGAGCGCGTCGCCGAGCGCCGGGGCCTCGAGCAAGGCCAGCGCGGCGCCGTCGAACTCCGCGCGTGACGAGAACGGAATCGCAACCGCCTGGACCAGCCAGGACGCCTGTGAAACCGCGCCCGATGGCCGTCCGTGCTTGTTCGTTGCGGGTGAGCCGGCGAGCGCGCAAGACAGCGCGGACATGCGCTACTGGCGCGAAGAGTGGAGCTCCGCCTACGACGAGGCCATGTCGGAGAACCCCTGGGAGTTCCGGAACAACTAGCTCGTTACCGTCAGCACCCCGCACGGCCAGCGGGCCCGTTCCTCCAGGTGAGGTGCGGGCCCGCTTTCACGTCGTATTGACTCAGGCCATACGCTGGTTCCCGTGAGTCCATCGCGCATCCTCAAAGCCCGCATCGCCGTGTCGCTGCTGTTCCTGACCAACGGTGCGATTTACGCGAACCTGCTGCCGCGGCTTCCGGAGATCAAGGACATTTTCGAGCTGACCAACGCGATGTACGGGCTGGTGCTGATCGCGCTGCCCATCGGTGGTGTGGTGGCGGGGCCGTTACCCGCGCCGATCATCCGACGCTTCGGAACCGCCCGAGCTGCCGCCGTGGGATCCGTACTCCTGGCGGGTTCAGTGTTTTTTGCGGCCTCCATTCCACACGTGGCGGTGTTCTTCGTGGGGCTGCTGCTGGCGGGTGCGTTGGACGCCGTTGTCGACACCGCTCAAAATGCCCAGGGTCTGCGGGTGCAACGTTTGGCCGGAGTCTCGATCATCAACTCGATGCACGCCCTGTGGAGTGTGGGTGCCGTGCTGGGCGGGCTCATGGGCACCGCGGCGATCGCGCTGCACTTACCGCTGCCTTTGCACCTGGCGCTCAGCGGCGTCCTGTTCGCGGCGGTGGCCCTGGGTGCCATGCGGTTCTCCCTCCCGGACAGTCACGAAGTTCCCGCGGAGGTCATGACGGATACCGCTGGCGTGCCCATCATCCCCGCGGGTGCGGGCAAGGCGCTGCTGGCGCTCGTGCCTTTCGCTGTGATTGCGATGTCCGGGGTGTTGGTCGAAGACATCGGCAACAACTGGGGTGCCGTGTATCTTCGTGACACTCTGGGCGCTCCGGTGACCGTGATGGGTTTCGCCTACGTGGTGATGGTGAGTGCGCAGTTCATCGGACGGCTGCTGGGCGACCGGATGATCAATGCCTTCGGGGAAGTGAACATCACGCGCTTCGGTGGTGCCCTGATCTTCCTGGGCATGGGCACCGTGATCATCGCGGCCAACGTTCCCATGGCCCTGGTGGGCTTCGGCCTGGCCGGTTTCGGTTGCGCGACCCTGGTGCCCAGCGCCTACGCCGCGGCAGACCGCGCTCCCGGGCTGAAACCCGGAACCGGACTCACCCTGGTCAGCTGGAGCATGCGCGTGATCTTCCTGATCTCGCCTCCGCTGGTGGGTGCTCTGGCGGACTCCGTGGGGTTGCGACTGGCCATCCTCTTCGTGCCTCTTATGGGCCTGTTGGCGATCGTCTTCGCCCGGTCGTTGCGGATCCGCGGCAGGGGCCGCTAGCTCCCCGCCGCTAGTCCGCTGTCCCCACCGCGCCTCCAGCCTCCAGCCTCCAGCCTCCAGCCTGAGTTAAGGTTCCCTATTACGTTTTCGGAGGCGAAATCCGGTAATACGGAACCTTAAAACGTCACCAATGTCCAGACACAGTTCCGTCACCGAGGCCCTGAGAGACGGCGGAACCGCAGCCTGTGGATAACGAAATCCGCGTTGGCGGGTATTCGCGTAGGTTCCAGGCATGAAACGTGTTCCCGCTCTTGACCTGGGTGAGCGTCCAGTGGTGAAGTCTTTCGCCGACTGGGGTCGCCGGAATGAGCAGCTCGTTCGAGACCCCACCATGCAATTGCTCGCCAGAGGGGTCTGGGCGCAAAGTTCCGAGCCGTTGTCTCCCCTCCAGAGAGCGGCGCTTCTGCAGCAGCACCTGCGGACGCGCGATAACCATCTGCGTGTCACCGGACTGAACGCACTCGAACTCTTGGATCTGCCCATCGGGGAAACACAGAGCTGGGTCAATCCGCTGCTGGGCCACCGGGCGGGAGAGAGGGAGTCTGAGTTTGAGACGGCAAAGTTGACTCCCCATCTGTCGTGGCACGGAACCCGCGTTCGGACTTTCGCCGGTCAGCTTCGGATGACCAAGTCCCGCGGTCTCAGCCGTTATTACGGCCCTTGGGGATGTTTTGTCGCGCATCCGGTCGAGGCTCTGGTCGTGGCGGCTCCCTATCTGTCGGTGTGGAGACTCATTGCGTGTGTTGACGCTTTACTGTCACGCAGAATCGTTGTCGATGAAAAAGTGACCCTGCGAGACTTCACCGCGGACGTGATCGAGGATGCACTCGAGTTGTTCCCACCCACTTCGCCGTCGGTACGTCGCGTCCGCGCCGCTCTTCGAGCTGCATACGACCAGGTGTGGTCACCCAACGAAACGCTCACCCGGCTCATCGCGCTACGCCACGGGTTCCCACCACCCAGGACGAACTATCATGTGACGCCGCAAGGACGACATTTCTACATCGATCTGGCCTGGCCCGATTCAATGACCGCGATCGAGTACAACGGGGAAGTCCACTACAAGAAGCGATCTCATTACGAGGACGAAAACTACCGGATCCAGCTCATCCGCGATTCCGGCTGGGACGTGCAAGTGCTTGTCTGGCGCGATCTTTGGGAGCCCGAGCGGCGTCGAACATGGCTCAACTTTCTGGCCAGGAACCTGGGCCCGCCTACGCGAAAGTTTTAAGGTTCCCTATCCCCGATTTTCGTGCCCGAAAAGGGAATAGGGAACCATAAATCCACTACGTGGGTCGGTCAGGCCGATCAGCTGAGCGTGCCAGTCGGGTGGGTCAGCGAGCCGGTGATGAGGCGGGGTCCACGTAGGTGGGGACCTTAGCGAGCATCGTCTGCAACTTGGTGAGTTCCACTGTGGCCGCGTCCGTGAGATTCTTGTCCTTCGGGGCGGCTGCGGCCTTCTCGACCGCCTCCTGCGTTGCAGTCAGCTGGGCCGTGAACTTCGGATCCTGCTGATCCACCTTGACAGTGACCAATTGCTGCGACAACAACGGCAGCTGAGCGTTTAACTGCGAACCCGTGCCGAACTGCTGCTCCGGAGTCAGCCTTAGCTGCTGATTCACGAACACCTGAGTGCGCTGCTGAAGCTGCTCGAGTGTGGTGAGCGTGGTGATATCTGCTTCGTACGGGTTGACCGTGGGCTTTGCGGGCTTGTCGTTTGACGGAGTATCGCCCTTGGGGTCTTCCGGCGGGGTTCCCGGTTCGACCGGCGCACCGGGGACGGCCGGCTTGGTGGTCTCGGGCTTCGGAGCCTTCGGCGGATCGGCCGGTTGGGTCGGTTCTGCAGGCTTAGTGGGTTCGACCGGCGCCGGCTTCTTCGTGTCAGTAGGCGTCGGCTGCGGCTTGGGCTTGCCAGTCTCAGTAGGAACCGGCTGGGGCTTCGGCTTGCCAGTGTCAGTAGGAACCGGCTGGGGCTTGGGCTTGCCAGTCTCAGTCGGCGTCGGCTGAGGCTTCGACTTGCCGGTGTTGGCGGGAGCGGGCTTGACCGGGTCGCCCGTTGACGCAGGTTCGCTGGGCTCGGAGGTCGTGGCAGGCTGACTCGGCTTCGGCTTCTTGGTTGGGTCGGGCTTCTTACCGTTGTCCTTTTCAGACGTGTTCGACGACGCGCCGGAGCCGCTTCCCTGCGACGTACCACTACTCAGGCGGGACTTCGTGGCATTGGAGGTAGCGCCGGACGGGCTGCCCGCGTTCACCCGACCCTCGGCGTCGTCGTTGGAGCTGGAGGAGCTCCGAGACGGGCTGGGCTGAGCGGAACGGGACTCAGTCGAGGGAGACTGCGAGCCGCCACTCTGATCGGGTCGTGCGGAATGGGATTGAGTGGCCGAATCCTCCGGTTCACGTGACTGACTCGGTTGTGCCTCTGCCGCGCGCCGCTCCGCGACCGGACCAGGCTCGGCACCAGCACCAGCACCGTCGCCGGAACCGGCACCCGCGCCGTCGCCGTTGCCGGAATCAGAGACAGATGACTCTGCCGGCACGTCCTCCGCCGGAGCCGTTTCCCGGCTCAGCGCGATGATTCGTTCCTGCTCGTCCTCGGGGACATCGGACATGGGGCCGTTGTCGGTGCCGGGTACGGAACCGTTGTCGGTGGTGGCCTGATCGGTCTGGGCCTGATCTTCCAGGGAGTACTTGGGTCGGGAGGCGGGGATGATGCCTTCTCCGGTCTCCCAATCGAAGGACTGGGCGTCCACTGCCTTACCCTCGACCCAGGTCTCGAAGTGCAGGTGCGGGCCGGTCACCCGCAGGCCGGTCTGACCAATGGTGCCGAGCTGCTCGGATGCCTTCAAAGGGTCGCCCACCTGAACCATCACGTCTTTGAGGTGGTTGTAAGTGGTCTTCACTCCGTCCGCATGGGAAACCTCAACGCGGTTACCACCCCATTCGTCCCAGAACACCGCGGTGACGGTGCCTTCCAGGGCAGCGACGACCGGGGTGCCCTCAGAGGTGGAGATGTCCGTGCCGTTGTGGAACTCGCGTTCCTTGGTGTCCGGGGCTACGCGCCAGCCGAACTGACCGCCGTCCAGCACCGTGGGCGGCTGGGCAGGGGCAATGATCGTGTTGAAAGGAAGTTCGCCCTCGAACGTGGCGGGGGCCCGCTTCGCAGGAGCCACCGACGACGGCGCAGAACCGGTTCCGCGGTCGGACACGTTATGCACCTGGCTGGCCACGTAATCCTGGGGGGTGTCCTGAACGTCCGAAATGAGTGCGTCATCGGGCACGGCGGCAAACAAGGAGGGCCGGGATTCGCCCTGTTCATCGGCCTGGGGCTGGCCGAACGTACCGCGATCTTGCGCGTTTTCGGACGACTCGCCCGAGGACTCGTTGGCGTACGCGGATTCCCACGGTGCCGGCGCTGAGCCGTTGCTCAGCGCAACGCTGACCGCCACCAAGGCAGAGAACGAAGCGAAAGCGGTCAAGGCCATGGATGGGCGCTTGGCCGCCGTGTGACGTGCACGTGAACGAGCCATAATCAGTTGTAATCTCCCCAGATTCTTGACCTCGATGACGTTTGCCCTCGACACCGATAGTCAGTACAGCAATCCTAGATGAATCCAGGGTTGATAAACAGTGTCGCCTTGCCCACTTAACCGCTTAATTCCGCGACATTTCAGTACTTTCCGTGCCAGGTGTCCTGCACCAGCCCGCGAACGTACGCAGCCTGGCCGAGGTGCTGTGCGGCGTCGTCGATCGTGGAGACGATCCGCACCCCGCGCGTGACGGGCGGATCCCAGGATTCGTCGATGATTTCGTCCAAGTCCGCGTCGCTCAGGGGACGCAGATAGTCGACCGTTGCCGCGGTGACGGAGTCCAGATAACCCTGCAGCAGATCTGGGTCGGTCACGTGGACGCGCGCGACGTCCTCTGGGGTGTCACCGAAGCCGAAATCGTTCGCGTCCCGGTCCAGGTCGAACTTCCGGTCCCAGCCCTGCGCGGTCCAGACCTGCTCTGCCCCGAAAAGGTGAGCGATCTGCATATCCTGCTGCCGAGCGGCATGCCAGATCAGCCAGGCAATCGAGTTGTGTTTACCCTCCGGCATGCAATTGAGCACGTCCTCCGTGATGCCGTCCAGTACCTCGCCTGCCACCTGCGCGGGTCGCTGCGCCGCATCCACCAACAGTTCGTTCGCGCTCATAATTCGCTGCCTTTCCCTCGACGTTTCCGCTGGTCACTTTACGACGACGCCGCTCGCCCCGTAAGGGGTTTCGGTCCCGTGACAGTCGGGGCAGGTCGGCCGGACCCAACGAATCCAGATCAGTTGAACTCGATGCGGTCCGTGGGCAGGGGTTCGTGGAATCGGACCTTTCGGTCCGCGCGAAGGACCCGGAAGATCACGACAGCGACCAGTACCATCGCAATGCCTCCCACCAGGCTGCTGCCCTGCATGCCGTAGGAGAAAGCCGCGGTCGCGCTTTCCATGACGCTTTCCGCCCACGGTCCGCTCTGGGCCACCTCCACGGCGCCGCCCAAGGTCTGGTGAGCGGCGTCGGCCTGCTCGGGGTTGAGTGCCTGGGGAAGGTCCAAGCGCGATTGGTAGAAAGCTGTGGTCAGACCGCCGAGCACGGCGGTGCCCAGAACGGCGCCCACTTCGTAGCCGGTTTCGGACACGGCCGATGCCGCACCACTCTTGGACTCGGGTACCGAAGACACGACCAGGTCGGTCGACAGCGTGGTGGCCAGTCCGCCACCGGCGCTCATGGCTGCAAAGCCCACCAACACCGGAACCGCAGAGCTTTGCTGATCGGTGAAGGCCACGATCATGAAACCGCCCGCGATCAGCAACAGTCCCGCGACGATCGCCGGGCGAACACCGAACCTCACGGCCAGTTTCGCGGCAGCCATACCGGTCACGATGGCCAGCAACAGCCCGGGAACCATCAACAGACCCGCGGTCATGGGGTCCTTACCGCCCACCAGCTGAAGGTGCTGGGTCAGGAAGAACAGGAAACCGAACAGCGCGATGCTGGCCATCACATTGACGGTGAGACCACCGGAGAAGCGCGAACTGCGGAAGAACCGGAGGTCGAGCATCGGGTAGTTCTTGGCCACCTGGCGGCGGGCGAACAGCAGTCCGCTGAGCACACCGAACGCCATGATCAACAGCCCCTGCAGTACGGAACCTCCGGTGGCCATGGACTTGATGGCGTAGACGACCGGGGCCATGGCGAGGATGGCGAGAACGATGGACAGCGGGTCCACCGGCCCCGGGTTGGGGTCACGGGATTCCGGCAGCAGCAAGGGCCCCGCGACCAAGAACGCCACGAGAACCGGAATGGCCAGCAGGAACACCGAGCCCCACCAGAAGTGATTCAGCAGGAAGCCACCGGCAATGGGGCCCAGGGCGGCACCCGCGCTGAAGCCGGCGGTCCAGATCGCAATGGCCAGGCGTCGTTGGTGGTCATCGCGGAACACAGTGCGCATCAAGGACAAAGTGGCCGGCAACAACATGGAGCCGAACACGGCGATCCCCACGCGGGCGACCACCAACCACCCGGCGGTGGGCGCGAAGGCGGCCAAGGCAGAGATGACCCCGAAACCCGTGGAACCAATCATGAGGATCTTGCGCCGTCCAATCCGGTCCCCCAGGCTGCCCATGGGAATCAAAAGGGCCGCCAGGATCAGCGGATACACATCCACGATCCACAACAATTGCGAAGCCGTGGGGTGCAGGGCCCGGGAAATAGCGGGCAGGGCGAAGCTGAGTGCCGTGTTGTTCACGGATACCAGTAGCACCGGCAACATGAGGACGGCCAGGGCGCCCCACTCTCGGGCACCAGCTTTCTGTCGCTGATCGATCATGGTGGACACGATGAAGACCTCCTCGGTTCTCTGCTGCCGAATGTTCGGCGTTGATTCGCGAAAAGTACTTCGTCGTACTGCGCGGGCGGTGCCGTAGTGGGCACGGGCCATTTAATTACTGTACCGACTAGACGGTACAGTTAACAATGAAAGCGGGGCAATATTCCCCGGATCCGTTGGGGAGAGGTTTTGCTCACATGCCACGCAAACCCCTGGCTCGGGACAAGCTGCTCGAGGCCTTCGAGCGCATCGTCCTCACGGACGGCGAGCGCGCCGCGACCCTCGACGCCGTCGCCGCGGCCGCCGGGGTCTCCAAGGGCGGCCTGCTCTACCACTTCCCGCACCGACGGGCCCTGGTGGACGCCATGCTGGTCAACCTCGAGTCACTCGCGACCGAGGACCTCGAGCGTCTAACCGCCTCGCCCCGGGGTGCCGCGCGCGAGTTCCTCGCCACCTCGCTCTACGAGGACAGCGCGCTGGACCGCGCGCTGATCGTCGCCTCTCGCCTCATCCAGGCCGGCGACGACGCCGCTCGCGCCGCCTATGCGCGCATCGAGAAAAACTGGTTGGCCGCGGTCCTTGAGGATGTCGGCGACCCCGTAGTCGCCACCGCCGTGGTGTGCATGGGCGATGGGCTGTATCAGCAGGCGTCCATGGGTCTGCTGCCGGAGAGCTCGGCGGAGAAACAGAAGACACTCGAGCAACTGATGGCCGCGCTGGAGCGCTTGACTGCGTAACTGCCTGGCCCCACGGACATATCTGGCACAGGATTGCGCCTGAACCCCCTCGTTCGCAGCAACCCCGTGCCAATAATGTTCGCGGCCGTGACTCGCTGCCTGAGATGTAGGGCCGCTCGCCCGCCACCCCTCCGGCGGGTCAGTGGCGCGGCCGACTCACTCCGCGGCGTCGGGACCCAGTAGGTCCAGGATCAGCTGGACCTCCAGGGCCGTACCGATGGCCAGGCAGTCCTCCCGCACGTTGAACTTGGGATGGTGGTTCTGGAAGGGGAAGCCCTGCTCCGCGTCGCCGCCGCCCAGGATGATGAAGCAGCCCGGCACCTCGTTGGCGAAGGCCGAGAAGTCTTCGGAGCCGGAGGAGATCTCGCCCTCCCAGGCGTTGTCGTCCCCGGCCACCTTCTTGGCGGACTCGAGCGCCTGGGCGGCCAGAGCGGCGTCGTTGTAGACGATGTCGTAGGCGTCCACCCACTCGTACTCGACCGTGGCCCCGTAAGCCGCGCAGATGCCGTTGGTGAGTTCCTCAATGCGACGGAAGGCGAGGCCGGTGTCTTCGGCGGTGCGGGTGCGGACCGAGACGCCAATGGTCGCGCTGTCCGGAATTACGTTGGGTGCCTGACCCGCCTGGATCATGCCGGGGTTGATCACCATGAAGTGCGAGGGGTCCACGCTGCGGGACACGATCGTGTTGAGCCCCACGACCACCTGTGCCGCGACGAGAACGGGATCAATACTGTTCTGCGGCATGGAACCGTGCGAGCCCTGGCCCTTGATGGTGATCCAACCGCCACCGGCCAGCGACGTCGCGGGGCCCGGGCGCACCTGCACGGTTCCCACGGGAGCGTTCATCACGTGCAGGGCGAAGATCCCGTCCAAGCCCTCCATGGCACCGGCCCTGACCATTTCCTGTGCGCCGCCGGGATTGAGTTCTTCCGCGTGCTGGAACACGAAAGTCACCGTGCCGCCGAACAGGTCCGTGTTCTCGGACAGCACCTTGGCCGCGCCCAACTGCATGGCGGTGTGGGTGTCGTGGCCGCAGGCGTGCATCACGCCGTCGACCGTGGATGAGAATTCCTCGCCGGTTTCCTCCTGAACGGGCAGCGCATCCATGTCCGCGCGAAGCCCGATGTTCTTGGCTGGACCCTGACCGGTGCCCTTGAGCACACCCAGCACGGAAGTCGGTGTGGGACGGGAGGTCTCAATGCCCATGCCTTGGAGCAGGTCCTCGACCCACTGGGATGTGTTGACCTCCTTGAACGACAGCTCCGGATGGGCGTGCATCTGACGCCGCCACTCGATGATCTGCTCGTTGGGAACCGTGAACGACAACTGGTCGTTGGGTCGAACTTCCATGATGAACCTCCTGGGCGCGCCATCGCGCCGCGTTGCCGTTAGCTTGCTCGGAATCTACTCAATCACCCTGGTGGCAACTTTCAAGTGGTCCTAGGCTCGGCAGTGCACGGGCGCGCCAAGCGCCCCACGTGAAAGAAGTACGGTTATGAGCACTCAACCCGCTGGTTCACCCACGTGGATGGACCTGGGAACCCACGACCTGGACGGTGCCGCAGCGTTCTACGGCGAAATGTTCGGCTGGAGTTTCGATGACCAGGGTGAAGACTTCGGCCACTACAACATGATCACCAACAATGGCGCCCCGGTGGGCGGCGCCATGAGCAGCCTGATGGGTCCGGAGGGTCCCACCGAGGAGCCCCAGAACCCCACCGCCTGGACCGTCTATCTGCACTCGGACGACATCGAATTGACCCTGAACAAGATCACGGAGCAGGGTGGCAAGATTTACTACCCCGCCATGCCCGTGGGCGAATTGGGCTCCATGGCGATCGCCGAGGATCCGTCAGGCGCCGCCTTTGGACTGTGGCAGCCCAATCAGTTCGACGGTTTCGAGTTCACGGGCAAGCACGGTTCGCCCGTGTGGTTCGAAGCCATGGTTAGCGATTTCGACGCCGCCCTGCCTTTCTACCGCGAGGCCCTCGGCTGGGATACGCACGCCATGGGCGGGGACGAGAACGAGGAGTTCCGATACGTGACCAACGGTGAGGACCGCGCTGCCACCGCCGGTTTGTGCGACGCCTCCCCGTGGGGCGATATGCCCTCCTACTGGCGCCTGTACATCGGCGTGGACAACACTGACGAGTCGCTGGAGAAGCTCAAGGAGCTCGGTGGCACCGTGCTGGACGGCCCCGAGGACTCACCTTTCGGCCGCCTGGCAACTGTCCAAGACCCCCAGGGGGCATCCTTCCAAATCATCCAGATACAGGAGTAGTGTGCTCCGCGGCGGTGCCGGTACACACGCTGCCGCCAACACCCCACCAGATGGGGAGCAGGGCCCGTCATCCGATGGTCGGTCGGATGACGGGCCCTTGTTCTTCGCGGCCAGTCACGGCCGGTCGCCGCCGGTCACAGCCGAGGACGAACCGGCTGAAATGAATCGGTGAGTCCGTTGCCGGCGAGAGACGAACCGGGGCGACGGGAGCGGCTAGTCCACCCGGGCCATACCCTCCACCGGAGAGACTCGGGTGGCCCGGCGCACCGGGGCGGCCGAGGCCAGCACCGCCACCACCACGGCGGCCAGGATGATCGCCAGGAAGCCGGCCCACGGAACCGTCAGTTCCACGGTCATGTCCTCGGTCACCAGGGACATCACGCCCAGTGTTCCGAAGGCCCAACCGATCACCAGGCCCACGATCGTGGCCACCAGTGAGATCACGAGTGCCTCGCGGCGGATCATGGCGGCCAACTGTCGGCGGGTCAGGCCCAGCGCCCGCAACAGGGAGTTCTCGCGGACGCGTTCGAGCACCGACAGGGACATGGTCGAGGCGATACCGAGCACGGACACGACCACCGCTGCGGCCAGCAGTCCCAGGGTGACCGCGAGCATCACTTCCAGGATGGATACGTAACTGGCCTTTTCTAGGAGCGCGCCCTGGAGATCGCCCGCGGTCACGTTCAGGATGCCGGCGACCTTTTCCTGCAACTGCGCGGCGGCAGACGTATTCAGGGACTGAACAGCGTCGATCTGGGCGACTGCACCGTCCGCGGCGGCCGGGTCGGTGGTCTTGACGCCCAGCACGCCGTCCAACTCCGAGATCTCACGAATCTGATCCGGGCTCACCTGTCCCGCCCCTGCGGGAACGGAGATGTCCACGGGACGTTGCTGATCCAGTTCGCTGAGCAGGTTGGCCCTGGCTACGTGTTGGCCGGTGAGTACGGTGGCCACCAGCAGCACGCCGATCAACAACGCGGTGGCTGTGGTTGCGGTGCGCGCCGGATACCGGGCGGCGTTCACCGCGGCCAGGCGGGAGGGCTGGCCACCGGGAAGGATTCGTCCCACCCCCTGCACGAGCGGGGGTAGGTACAACCGCGCGGTCATCACTACGCCCAGGAAGCTCGCCAGACCGCCGGCGATGCCTAGAAGGGGTTCATGCACAGCCACCCCGAGTACCAGGGTCCCGGCGCCGGCCACGAGAATCAAGGCGCCCAGGACCACGCGAACGCGGGGAACGCCGTCGGCGGCACGAGAACCACGCAAGCCGTCCAGTGGCGAGGCCCCGTGGGCGCGGCGGGCGGGACCGAGCGAGGCAATCATGGTGAGCACGATGCCCGTGAGGAAACCCACCAGGAGGTCACGAGGAGCCACCGTCACGGTCACCACGCTGATCAGACCGGATGCTTTCAGAACCACGGCGAGCCCCCAGACGACGGCCACGCCGATCAGGGCACCCACGATCCCCAGGACCAGTCCTTCGGTGAGCACCGAGCGACGCACCTGCTTGCTCGTGGCACCCACGCACCGCAGCAGTGCGAGTTCACGGGCACGCTGGGCGGTCAGCACCGAGAGCGTGTTGGTCACGACCAGCAGGGCGACCAGGATCGACAGCCCCGCGAAAGCCAGCAAGAACATGGTCAGAACGTTGGATCCTGCCGCGAGTTGATCGATGGTTTCTTCGGTCAACTGCTCGGGGGTAATCACCCGGAGCTCTGGCTGTTCCCCCTGACCGGCCGCCAGAATCCTGGCCACATCGGTGTTCAGTCCCTGGATTCGGGCGTCGTTAGCGGAACCATCCAGCGTGAGTTGGATTGCCTGCAACGGGCGGTCCCCCATCATCTGACCGGGCGAGAAACGGGTCAGGCCGTCGTTGGTGAGCCACAGGCTCGCGAACGCTCCCGTGGCCGAATTTTCGCTCAGGCCGCTCACCGAATATTTCTTGGCCGCCGACGGCGCTCCCACACCTTGGCCGGCCGCCTCACCGTCCCCAGCGGGTGCGCCGGCCAGTTCCTGGAGGGAAACGGTGCCCCCCACTCCCACCTTGAGCTTTTCCGCGAGGGACTCCGAAACCAGCGCCTGGTCAGCTGAGTTCGGAAAGGTTCCCTGCTCGATCTTTGCCGGGAGTAGCGACGGGTCATCCGGCAGGTTGGCCACCGGCGCGGCCGAACCGTCAGCGGCAACGGTGGAGGAGCTGGGGATGGCGATCGTCGAGTACTGGGCCCACACGGAGTCCACCCCGCCCACGCGGGAGATTTCATCAATCTGCTGGGGGGTGGCGCTGAAGCTGGAAGTCGCGTCTGCCTTGGTGGTGACTACGGCATCCGCGTTCTTGTATTGAGCCACCACATCATTGGTCATGCTGGCGGTCAGCGTGCTCGACAGGCCGAGTGCGGCAGTCATGAATCCGGCGGACACCGCCACCACAGCAAGAACCATCAGGTAGCGAGTCCACTGCAGGCGGAGTCTGGACAGGACGACGGCGCGCATCAGTGATCACCCGTCGCGGCGTCGTCGGCCTGGATGCGGCCGTCCCTGACCCGGACCACGCGGTCGGCGGCCTTGGCGACCTCGGGATCGTGCGTCACGATGACCACGGTCTGGTTGAACTCGTCCACGCTGCGGCGCAGCATGCCCAGGACCTCGTGGGAGGTGGTGCTGTCGAGAGCGCCGGTGGGTTCGTCCGCGATGATCACCGACGGTTCGGGAAACAGCGCACGCGCGATCGCCACGCGCTGTTGCTGACCTCCGGACATCTCGTCCGGTCGATGCTCCAACCGGGAGCGGATGCCCAGTGTGTCAGCCAGTGCCTCGAGCCGTTGCGCGTTGACCTTCTTGCCGGCGAGTGACAGGG
Organism: Kocuria sp. WRN011; assembly: GCF_002295155.1. Classification (NCBI taxonomy): domain Bacteria; kingdom Bacillati; phylum Actinomycetota; class Actinomycetes; order Micrococcales; family Micrococcaceae; genus Kocuria; species Kocuria sp. WRN011. The sequence continues at coordinate 36,644 of NZ_NSGI01000009.1, read as the reverse complement.
GAAGTTCGATGTTCTGCCGCGCGGTGAGCGTGGGCACCAGGTTGAATGCTTGGAACACGAAACCCACGTGATCGCGGCGGAAGCGGGTGAGCTGATCGTCCGACAGGCCGGTGATGTCCTGGCCGCCCACCACGATGCGCGTGTTGGGGTCCTTGTCCGGAACGTCCAAGCCGGCCAAGCAGTGCACCAGGGTCGATTTACCCGATCCGGAGGGACCCATTACGGCCACCAGGGTGCCCGCGGGGATTTCAATGCTCACTCGGTCCAACGCCTTGACGGAGGCCTCACCGGTTCCGTAGGTGCGGGAGACGTTCGCGGCGACCACGGCCAGCGAGCGGTGTTGCTGGTGCTGGCCTTGCGTGTGCCGCGCAGAATTCTGGTCCGTGGGTGACGATGCGGTGGAGCCTGCCTGTATCTGGCCGGTCGGCTGCTGGGTTTCGGTGCGAGTCGTGTTCATGCTTCAACTCTGTCCAATTCAAGACACGAGCACATCGGGCGGGGGTACCGAACCCGCAGGTCATCCCCTCATCCTGGGGTCTGAGACAGCCGCGCCAAACCATGCTCGGGAATGAGAATTCAGCCTCGCAGCAGTCAGGAGACCGCGGACTTGATGTCTACGGACGTCACTCGGTCCACTTCGGTGAAGACATCCTGCGCTGTGCGCGCCGGCCAGTCTGTGGGTACGAGCGCCGCGGGAAGCATGGGGGTTCGCCGGGTGATCTCCAACCATTCCGTGTTCACCAACAACCGGCGGTGCAATGATGCGTTGTGGTCCATGACGAAGGGACTCCAGCGTTCGATGAACTCTTCGTAACCGCGCGAGATCTCGGCCAGATCGAAAGCTTCCCGCAGGATCTGGTCATGGGTCGTGGAACCGGCCGGAACACTGGTGAACGCACGGACGCACTCGCTGCCCTCGATGGCACTCACCAAGCGGTCCACGTCCAGGACACCCGGTGCGACCCACACGCCGTTCTGCAAGCGTCCAAACCCGCCCCATTCGAGCGCGGATTGCAATTGCCGCCGCAGATTTCTGGCCTTTTCGGGGAGCGAGTAGAACACATGGGTCCATTGACCGTCCCAATCCTGCATCAGCACATCCGGGTCGTGCACGCGCACGTATCCCTCCTGCAGAACCGGCATGCCTCGAGCGCCAATGGAGTACACCGTTTCCCGGCCCAGACGCTGCTTGGTCATGAATCCCTTCTTGGACATCCGAGCCAAGGTCATGCGGGTTGCGTCCTCGGAAACGCCCAGAGGTTTGAGTACTTCGATGATCCCCTTGGTCGTAAGCCACAAGTCCTCGACCGCCACGTACATGCCAAACAGCGCCATGATGGCGGTCTGCGCCGTGGGTCCTTCGAACTCCGGGAGGTCCGAGGGCGCGGTGTCAGTGCTCATGAAGTCCTTCTGGCAGCGGGGGCGGGCATTCCCGAGGACAGATGAACGCCCACGTTCGTGCGGAATCAAGCATATCCATTTCACGACTTTTGACAATTGATTGAGTTAACGGACAATAGTTGTCTAACGTGATGCGCACCACAGATTGCGTCAGTCATGGCTCGATCCGCAGACCTTTTCCAGTTCCCGCTGCCGTGGCGCATTTGCCGCCTTCTAGGAGTTCACATGTCCGCAACAGTCACCCCTCAGCTGAACCAGCTGAGCGTGCAGGAAAAGCGCAAGGAAGCGCGCCGCGTGGTCCTGTCCAGCTACCTGGGCAGCACCATCGAGTTCTACGACTTCCTGCTGTACGCCACCGCCGCCGCACTGGTCTTCCCGCACGTCTTCTTCGCCGGCCTGGATCCGCTGGCCGCAACCGTTGCCTCCTACGGCACCTTTGCCGCGGGTTACATCGCCCGCCCTCTCGGTGGCGTCATCTTCGGTCACTTCGGCGATCGCCTGGGTCGTAAAAAGATGCTGATCCTGTCCATGCTGATCATGGGTGTGGCGTCCACGTTGATCGGCCTGATCCCGTCCGGTGCCGTCATCGGCTCGTGGGGCGCCATCATCCTGGTGACGCTGCGCCTCATGCAGGGCGTTGCCATCGGTGGCGAGTGGGGCGGTGCCGCGCTCATGGCCCTGGAGCACGCAGAGCCCAAGAAACGCGGATTCGCGGCGTCCTTCGTCAACGCCGGCGCACCGACCGGTTCCGCACTGGGAACCTTTGTCATGGGCCTCTTCGCCTCTCTCCCCGAAGATCAGTTCCTCTCGTGGGGTTGGCGCGTACCGTTCCTGCTTTCGGCCGCCCTGCTGATCGTGGGCCTCGTGATCCGCGCCAAGATCTCCGAGAGCCCCATTTTCGCCGCAGCCGTTGAGGCAGATGAGAACTCGCCTAAGAAGGCCGCTCTCCCCATTTGGAGTGTCATCCGCCGCCCCAAGAACTTGCTGCTGGTGATGTTCGGCGGTGCGGCCGGTTTCGCCCTGCAGGTGGTCATGGCCTCGTTCGCCGTGACCTACGCGGTGTCCCACGGTGCCGAGCGTCAGCCCGTCCTCTACGCGTTTGCCACCGCTTCACTGTTGTCCGTTGCCGTGGTGGTCGTGATGGGCAAGGTGTCCGACCGCTTGGGTCGCCGCCCGGTGATGCTGATCAGCATGGTTGCCTTCATCGCCCTGCTGCTCCCCATCTTCAACTGGCTTGCATCCTCCAACATCCTGTTGATCTTCTTCGCCTTCATGGTGGGCCTCACTTGCCACAGCACCATCTACGGTCCGCTGGCGGCGTTCATCTCCGAACAGTTCGGCACCGCGGCTCGCTACACCGGCGCCTCCGTGGGTTACCAGATGGCCACCCTGCTGGGTGCGGGCTTCACGCCCTCGATCCTGGCCACCCTGTACGGCGCCGACGGTCAGATCAGCCGCGTGCTGCTCTACCTGGGCATCCTCACGGCCATCAGTGGCATCGCCATCCTGCTGACCAAGGAGTCCAAGAACATCGACCTGCACACCTACGAGCACTAAACCCATAGCTCCACGAAACGCCCCGCGAATCTCGAATTTGCGGGGCGTTTCACATGAGCGTTTCAGGCGGCACCGTCAGGCAGTGACCACTCCGGTTTCGTAGGCAATCACCACGGCCTGCACCCGGTCGCGGGCACCCAGCTTGGCCAGGATGTGGGACACGTGCGTTTTCACGGTCGGCTCGGAGAGGAACAGTTCGGACATGATCTCCGCGTTGGACAGCCCCCGCCCCACGAGCTCGAAGACTTCTCGCTCGCGCGCGGTCAGCGATGCCAGTCGCGGGTTCTCCCACGGATTCGACGCCGCCGCGGGCACCTGCCCCGGGCTCGTTGCGTTCCCGGCCACCCCCGTAGGTGACGCATGCGCGGCGTCTGCGGGAGCGGCGTCGTCGTTGGAGGAATCGGCAATCAAATGGTCGAGCAAGCGACGCGTGGTGGAGGGCGCGATCACCGCATCCCCGCGGGCGACGGTGCGAATGGCTTCGAGCAACTCCTCGGGGCGAGCGTCCTTGAGGAGAAACCCGCTGGCCCCGGCACGAATGCCGTCCAGGGCGTATTCGTCCAGATCGAACGTTGTGAGCACGATGACCTTGGTCTGTGAGTGCGCCGCAAGGATGGCCTGAGTGGCCTCGATGCCGTTGAGCCGGGGCATGCGTACGTCCATGAGCACCACGTCCGGCACGCGGTCCGTCCCCAGAGCAGCCGCGACGAAGTCCACGGCTTCCTGACCGTCACCGGCCTCGCCAATGACCGTGAGATCCGGCTGGGAATCCACGAGCATGCGGAAACCGCCGCGCACGAGAGGTTGGTCGTCAACGATGAGCACTCGCGATGCGGCGGTGGGCTCTGCGGGGGTGGAACTCACGCGTCCTCCGTGGGGATGTCCGTGGGAATGGTGGCCTGAACGACGAATACGTCCGATCGAGTCGCGTGTGGACCCGCCGTCATCTCCCCACCGTACAGAGCCACACGCTCACGCAAGCCCTGCAACCCGTGACCGGCGCCCGGCGCGCGGGGTGAATCGTTACCCCCCGCGCCGTCATTGATGATTTCCACCCACGAAAAATCCGGGCGGTGCTCAATGGACACGCGCACGGACGAAGCCTGCCACGCGTGCTTCAGGACGTTGGTGAGCCCCTCTTGCACCACACGGTAGAGGCTCAGCTGCGCTCCGGTGCTGAGTGCGGGCGTGCCCTTCTCAGTGAACTGCACGGGGAGACCCGCGGCCTTCACCGACTGGACCAGCTCGGGAATGTCGCCGAGCTGCGGCACGGGTTTGGTCTCGGTCTCGTCATCGGTACGCAGCACGCCCAGTAATTTGCGCATCTCGGTCAACGACCCGCGTGCAGTTTCGGCGATCGTCTCCAGAGTCTGCGCGGCCACGTCCGGGTTCGACGCCGCCGCGTACCGGGCGCCGTCCGCCTGCGCAATCACCACGGACAGCGAGTGCGCGACCACATCGTGCATTTCCCGGGCGATGCGCGTGCGTTCATCCTGGGCGGCGATCCGTACTTCTTGCTCGCGCTCCACCTCGAGGCGGCGGGCCCGGTCCTCGAGTTGTTCACGACGGCGCCAGCGGTTGCGCGCCAGATCTCCCGCGAGGAACGCGACGATCACGAACAACGCACTCACCACGAAGAACATCAAGGACGCCAGCACCCATTCCAGGACCGTGCCGTCTTCGAAGAACACGAAGAACCATCTGCGGCACATGAGGGCGAACACCAAGCACCCCAACAGCGCGGCGATCAGGACCGTGCGTCGCTTCTTCTTGGACGCACGCACCGCCACCGTGTACATCAGGCACGGGACGGCCCACATGCAGAGCCCGATGGCGGCGACATTGAACAGCACCAGCACGCCGAGGGCCAGAACCCCCACGGCGAAGGCCGTTGCCACGGGTGCCGCTCGCCGGAAGAACAACGGAAGTGCCACCACCGCGGCACACCAAAAACTCTTGCCTGCGTCCAGCGCTCCGGCAGTCATGAAGAACAGCGAAAAGATGATCCCACCACCCATCAGCAGAGCATTACTGAGGTGGGGGTGTTCTTCTGCCCAGCGCGCGAGCCGTACGTGGAGTGCCATCGATCCGAGGGTAGCGAGCTTTCGTGCCAAGGGTCGTCGTGCTCGAGTATGAGTGACTTGATGAAGGGCTCATTGAGCTTTCATCAGAATGCGTACTAAAGAGACATCCGCAACATACCTGCTAGTCACACCCATTCGTTACTGTTTCGTTACATTTTTGGCATGCGATTCAGATCCCAACATTCGCGTACTTCGCGCCGATCCCTGTCCATTGCCGGAACCATGACCGCCCTGCTCACGTTGGTGGCAACCACCATGCCCGCTCAGGCCGCTCCGGTTCCGACCACACCCACCGCGCCGACACCGCCCTCCGGCACCGCGCCGGCCTATCTGCACGGTTTCCAACAGCCACAGCAGCTGTGCCCCGGTGGCCAGCTCGTCGGCAAGGTCTCCGACGCCATCGTCGATCCCACCGTTGCGGTGGCCGGTGGCCGCGGCGAGTGCACGCTGGCCGATATGAAGGCCGCCAACCCCGGCACCACGTTCTACGCCTACATGAACCTGGGCGCCATGTCCGAGCGCAGTCCCGAGAACGGCGCCTTCCAACGCACGTGTGCGGACCCCTCGTCGGACGGCCGCAAGTTCGGCGTTATTCCCCGGAACTCCCGCGTGGCCACCAACTCGATGGGTATGGCCACCTACCCCGGTTGGAACTACTCGACCATTTCCAACCTCTCGAATGGGTACGCGGACGCGTGCGCAACCGCCGCGGCCAAGCTGCTCCAAGCGCCGTCGTTGCCCGGTCGTGTGACCAAGGCGCGCCCGGCCAAGTTCGACGGTGTGTTCTTCGACGACGTCGCGATGACCGCCGGACACGGCCAGGACATGGATTACGTGGGTAAGTGGGGTCCGTGGGCGGATGACAATGCTTACGCGCGCCGTGCAACCGCCGTGGTCGACAGCGTCAATCGCCAGCTGGACAACCGCCTCAAGCGCGATGTTCCCCTGGCCGTGAACCTCGGCATCTACCCTGAGAAGCCCTCCAACGTGGCCCGCGCCAATGAACTGGCGCGCACCGGTGCGGTGGACTTTGCGATGCGCGAGTTCAGCACGCAGGACCGCAATGGCTCTCCCCTGTCCACCGCATACCTGAGGAAGTCCGCGGACGTGAATCGCCAACTCACCGCCGCGGGCATGCCGATCCTGAACCATGACTACGCAGTCTCGAAGCGGGCCGTGGGTGCCGCAGGTTACGGCCAGGGCAAGGCCATCAACGGTAGCGCACAGTGCCTCAAGGCGGGAAATACCGCGGTGGCCAGGGCAGCCGATACTCGCCGCGAACGCGACTACCGGATGCTGCTGGGGCAGACCCTGCTGACCCGCGACTCGGGCGCGCGCGGCGTGAAGGCCGTGATCCCGCAGGTCGAGAACTGCCAGGACCAGATCGCTCGCAACACCGGCCTGGCCGAGAGGGTCACGGACCGCTCCGTGAACCCCAATGCCGCTGGCGTCCGTGAGCTGCGGGACGCCGTGAACAACGGGGTCTACGGAACGGGTGCGCGCTCCACCTCGAACCAGGTGCTCGTGCGCAAGCTGTCCAACAACCGCTACGTACTGGTGAACCCGACCAACACCCACCGCAGCGTGTCGCTCAACGGCAAGTCGTGGAGTGTGCCGGGCCGCTCAGCAGCTCTGGCGGGGTAATCCCTAGTTGAACCACTCGGTGGGCGGGCCTGCGTTCAGCAAGATCGTGAACAACAGGGCCACGAACACCACCAAGATCACGGCCGAGAGAATCGGCCAGCGCAGGATCACGGCCAGGAGCCGCTCGGCAGCAGTGCGAGCGGGTTCCTGGCCGTTCTGCGGTGCGCCACCGGCCGGAGCCACACGCCACTGCGACGACAGCAGACCCTTACGGTCCACGTGACGTTCGAAGGGAACCGTTGCGAACGGAACGGCCGCCAGGAGCAGGCCCAGAATTCCCTTGGGCGCAGGCCAGCGCTGATCCGTCCACACGACCACGGTGGACACGCAGTAGGACAGGAACACGAAGCCGTGGATGCTGCCTGCGATCCGCATGGTCCAGTCCGGTGCACCCAGTGCGTACTTGCCGATCATGGCCGCGATCAGCAACGCCCACGTGATCATCTCCGAGGTGGCCACCACGCGGTAGAGACCCCGGGGGCTCACGCGCGGCGTGTCGGTCGGAGACGTGCTGGTGTTCGGATTCGCGGCGTTGTTCACGCGCTCTCCGGATGCTGCTGAAGCTGACTGGCTGGGCATGTTTCTCCCTGGGATCACAGAACTGATGTCACACCATTATGGAAGTGCGGTTGCGGACGGGTCATCCACCGATCGATTGATTCGACTGCCCCGGTTGCTCGGATTGCTCTCGAGTGGCAGGTCAGTCCGCGACCGGCTTGCTCGTGGCATCTCGGACTTCACCCACGAGCTCCTCCAACACGTCCTCGAGGGCCACGATGTCAACCGACTCGTCCGTGGTGCGGGAATCCCTGGCGACCTCGCCCACCAGGGCGAAGTGAGCGCCGTCGGCCTGCATGGTGCGGGTGACCTTGCGCAACTTGTCCTGCGGGGCCACGCGCGCAAACCGACGGATCGATGCGGCCGGGATGGGTACGTGACGCATCTGCTCCGGCAATCCCAGAATGTCCTTGGTGTGGATGTAGCCCATGAGGCGCTCGTTCTGGTCCTGCACCGGGAATCGCGAGAAGCCGGTCTCCGCGCACATCAACTCGATACCCGCGGCGGTGATGTCGCTCGGAACGGTGCGCATGCCGCTCAGGGGCAGCGCGACATCCTTGGCGGTCATGTTCTCGAAGTTCAACGCGCCGGTGAGCAGTTGGATCTCGTCGTTGTCGAGCAGACCCTCGCGGCCGGATTCGGCCACGAACCCGCGAACTTCCTCGGACGTGAACGACGACGCGACCTCGTCCTTGGGCTCCACGCGGAAGAACCAACGAACCAGGTGGTTGGCCGTCTCGTTCATGATCCAGATAAACGGGCGGAACACCATGACGAACCCGTGCAGGATGGGCCCGAGCACCATGGCCGAGCGGCCCGGTACAGCAATCGCGATGTTCTTGGGAACCATCTCTCCCAGCACCATGTGCAGGAACGTCACGATCAACAGCGCGATCACCAGGGCAATCGGGTGCAGCAACGCTTCGGGCACACCGAAGTACTCGAGCGGTTGCTCGATGAGGTGCGCGATCGCGGGCTCGCCCACGGCACCGATCAGCAGTGAACACGCGGTGATGCCGAGCTGGGTGGCCGCGAGCGCCGTCGACACGTTTTCAATGCCCTTGAGGGCATATTTAGCGGTCTTGGAGCCTTCCGCGGCCTTGGGTTCCAGCTGGTCGCGGCGGGCCGAGACCATGGCGAACTCACTGGCCACGAAGAATGCGTTGCCCGCGAGCAACAGGATGAGAACGATAATGGCGGTGCTGGTGGTCATCGCTGCTGCTCCTCTCGGGGATCCTCGACCGAGACGTCGTCATCGCGACGGAACGAGGGGTTGCCTTGCAGTCCGGCCTGCGCCGCCTGGAATTCCTCGGCGGTTTCGGGCTGCCGCGGTTCGCCACCCAGAGGATCATTCCTGCCCGCCGGGGGTTTCCACTCGGTGGAGGTTGTGGAGCCACCTTGCTCGTCCGGGTCGCCACCTTCACGGCGCACCAGGATCCGGTCCACGCGGTGCTGGTCCATGCGGACCACTTCCAGATGGATGTTGGCCTTGGTGGGCAGGTCGTCCTCGTCACGGTGTGTGTGGTCGACAGCTTCCAGGGTCAGGGTGTCCCCCACGTGAGGCAGCCGGTCCAACTCTTCGGCCATAAGCCCGCCCAAGGTGTCCGACTCTTCACCTTCGGGCATGTCCAGCCGCAGCACGTCGCCGAGTTCGTCGGGGCGCAGCAGACCGGAAACCACCAGGCCGCCGTCACGGGTGCGCCGGAAGCGCTGGATCCGGGTGTCCTGCTCGTCATCGATCTCGCCCACGATTTCCTCGATGAGGTCCTCCAGGGTCACGATGCCGGCGGTGCCGCCGTATTCGTCCACCACAATGGCCATTTGCAGACCCTTGCCGCGCAGCTTACGCATGAGGGGGTCCAGGGTCATGGACTCCGAGACGACATCCGCCGGGGCGGCAATATCGGCCACGCGCTTGGTCGAGCGCTCCTCGAACGGCACGGCCAAGGCGTGGGTGTAGTGCACGATCCCCACGATCTCGTCCACTGACTCACCCATCACGGGGAAACGGGAGTGACCGGTCTCCGCTGCGGTGAGCAGCATGTGCTCCACGGTGTCATCGGATTCTAAGAACGTCACTCGCGGGCGCGGGCGCATCACATCAGCAGCGGTGCGCTCACCGAACTCGATGGAGCGGGCCACCAATTCGGCGGTTCCGGCTTCCAGGGTGCCTTCGCGGCCAGAGCGGTTCACCACGGCTGCCAGCTCGGCGGCGGTACGGGCGTTGGCCACTTCTTCCGTGGGTGTGAAGCCCAGGAAGCGCAGCACGGCGTTCGCGGATCCGTTCAGGACCTTGACCAACCAGCCGAATAGGAACATGAAGATTTTCTGCGGGTACACCACCACGTGGGTCACGCGCATCGGATCGGCAATGGCCCAGTTCTTGGGGACCAGCTCACCGAACACCATCTGCGTGAAGGTTGCCACGATGAACGCGGCCGTGGTGGCGACACCGGTGGCCGCGGCGTCGGGCATACCGGCCCAGCCGAGACCACCACGTAAGAGCTCACCGATACCGGGGCCGGTGATGAAGCCAGCCGTCAAACTGGTCACGGTGATACCCAGCTGGGCGCCGGACAAGTTGGTCGACGTCTTCTTGAGGCTGCCTTCGATGACGACGGCGCGCTTGTCACCTTCCGCTTCGGCGCGCTGAACCGCTTGCCGATCGACGGTGAGGAACGAGAACTCCACGGCCACGAACAATGCGTTGGCCAGAACCAAGAGAAGGAAAACGAGAAGGAGGAACCAGGCTGTCAGCACCAGACCACCTCACTCGACATGGGGGCTGCAATGCAGCGCGGGCTGGGGGCTGTGCCGGATCGGGGAAGAGGACTGCGCCTCTTCGGACTGTCCGACTCCTTGTCATCGGCGGAGGCGGGTACACCGAAGTACGCCGCGTGCCGGGAGAGTTGAGATGTCACGGAGAAAAGAATACAGAAACTCGCCGAACCATGCCGAGTGACGTTGGTCAAGTGGGTGAGGCGGGGGCGGCCTCGGGGGATGGGGCATGGTGTAGGGGGCCAGCCATGGGGCTTGGAACCTCTGGCACCGGGTCGCCGGGTTCCGAGCTCGCGTACAAGTCCCCACGTATCGGCCCGTGAACATCCGGGGCAGAGGTTAGCGCTCCTGGCTTCCAGGTGAACATCTGGGGTAGAGGTTAGCGCCGTTATCGGTGCCCTGAACATTATTGGCAGAGGGACGTAGATTTATCCCAGGTTTCGCTGCGAACCTCTACCCCAGATGTACAGCCATGTTAACCTCTGCCCGAGATGTCACAAGGCACCCCCGGGCCCCTGACGTCACTGGCCCCGGACGTCACAAGGCCCCGCGGTCACGGACTCAAAATCCGTAACCGCGGGGCCTCGCTCATCGCTACCGAAGAATTAGAGCTGCACGGTGTCATTCTTGCCGGCGTCCGGGCGTTCGCCGGTGACGCGGGCCTTGATCAGGGAGAGCACGGTCTTGACGCCCTCGGAGCTCCAGTACTCACCGGCCTCGGTGTTCACGCGAATCAGTGCGGCTTCGGGAGACTTGGGGTCCGCCTGCAGGAACGCACCGGTCAGTGCGCTGGCGAGTTCTTCCTTGCGCTGCGGATCCTCGACCAACTCTGCACGACCGCGCAGCGACACCCAGGTACCCTTCCCCACGAATGTCACGTTGACCTGGTCGTTGGCGGTGATCTGCTCAACGAGGTCCGAATCGCGGGAGGTCATGAACCACAAATCGCCGTCGAAATCCTTGTCCTGCACACCCATCGGACGGGTCACGATGCCGCCGTCCGCGGTGTGCGTGGCGATGACGCACGTGCTAATTCCGTCGATCAGTTCCTTGATGGTTTCTACTGCCTGGGTCTTGCCGTCCGTGTTTCCCATGTGTTCCTCCATTGCGTATTTGATGGTGCTGACCCGATCTCACGACTCTGATCAGCCGGACAAAATCGTGCGTCATTAATCGGCAAGTGCTGCCTGGGCCAACGAGGCTCAGCCCACCCGCCCCAAAATGTGCTCGGCACACGCACGCAGGTCCGCGTGCCGGAAGCGGTAGCCGGCCCCCAACAACTTGGACACGTCCACCCGGTGGCTTGCGGCCACAAGTTCCTCGGTGGCTTCCTTGCCGAGCAACGCTCGCGGTCCGGCCAGCGGCGTGGGCACCATGGCGGGTCGGTGCAGTACCCCCGCGACGATCCGCGCGAAATCCTTCTGCCGTACCGGATTGGGCGCGGCCAGGTGGTACGGACCGGACGCGTCCTCCGACAGCACCAGGTGCGCCACCGCACCGGCCATATCGTCGATTCCGATCCAGCTCTGCCACTGCTTACCGCCACCCAGCGGCCCGGACAACCCCGCCGTCATGAGGGGCAGTTGGGGTCGCAGCAGACCACCGCTCGGGGTCAGCACGAGACCGGTGCGCACGTTGACCACGCGCACGCCAAAGACCTCCGCACCGTGAGCGGCCTTCTCCCACTCGTCGCACACGTGCGCCAGGAATCCCTCACCGGGAGGCTGTTCCTCGGCCAGGATCTCGTCCCCGCGATCGGTCCCGTGATAGCCCACGGCCGATCCGACCACCAGGGCGCGCGGCCGCTGGTCGGCCGGAACCTGCCCGATCGCCCGCACCAGTAGCTTGGTGCTGGCCACGCGCGAGCGCAGGATCTCGGCCTTGTTCTTGTCCGTGAAGCGCGTGGCGATACTCGACCCGCCCAGGTGGAGTACGACGTCGATCCCCGCCAGATCCCGCGGGTTCAGTCGACCCTTGGCCGGGTCCCAGCCGATCACTCCCGGACCGGTGGAACCACCGCGTTTGAGCTGCACCACCTCGTGACCGCCGGTTTCCAGGAGCGCGCACACCTGCGATCCGATCAGCCCGGAGGCTCCGCCCACGGCGATCCGCAGCCGAGGTCCGCGGTGCTCGTCATGGAAGTCCAGGTCCCCGCGCAACTGCCGCTCCCGGTAGGCGAAGATGCGTTCCAACTGACCCCGCATGAGTTTGTCACTCGGGCCGCTGGCCTTGTCCAGGGAGGTGGGCAGTGCACGCACCGTAACTTGGTCACGGACGAGCGTGCCACCGGACGACGTTTCTTCGAAGTTGTGCCGATGCTCCCACTCCCCCAGTGGCCCGCGTTCCATGCGATCGGTGAAGTAGTGCGGCGGATCCCAGTCACCGTGACGAGCCGTCCAAGGCACGTGCACCGTGCCGAAGGTTCCGGGCACGGACACGCCCAACTTCACGCGCGAGCCGGGTTCGATCCCGTCCGTGGGTGCCTCCGTGACCTTGTCCGGCCCACCGCCGAAGGGCGGGGTGAGCCGGGTCAGGGCGCCGGGACGTTGATGCCACGCGAATACCTCATCACGAGGCTGGGTCAGTCGGGTTTCGTACTCGAACTGCTGTGCCATGGCGGGGCGTCCGTTCTGTGAGCGGAAATTCTCGGGCGACGTTCGGGGCTGAAAAGCGAGTTCTCAAGGCTAAAGGCGTTGAGCCCAGGATCCCTACCCGTGTTGGGACGGGGTGCATGAAACCTGAACTCAGCGAGCTGAAATCGCCGCAGTGATCAACCGTTCTGCGGAACCTGATCCACGAGCTCGTCGTCTTCAGGCTCGTCAGCCGGGGCCACCTTGCGCACCTGATCAGAGGTGATGCGGCGGTCGCGCTCGTACGGATCCAACCTCACGACCTCACCGGTCTCCAGTGAGCGCAGTACGGCCTCGTGAACGCGGGTGTCCAGTAGGCCTTCCTCACCGGACGGTTCGGGCTGTACGCCATCGCGGATGCAGTCCACGAAGTATTGGGTCTGCCCTCCGAATTGCTCCACCGGGTCGTGGGCGAAGCTTTCCGAATTACCGTCCTTGGTGAGTGTGTAGCTGATGCCCACGCCTTCTCCGAAACCGAAGCACGGCTCCGCGGTAATTTCCCCCTCGGTACCGGCAATCGTGAAGCGTTCAGCGGATTCGGACGCGTACGAAATGGTGAACTGGGCCAGCCGGTCCTCCGGGAAGCGCAGGGTCACGGCCACGGTGTCGTCGAAGTTGAACTCCCGACCCGGAGTACGCACACCCACGGCGTGAACCGCGATGGGTTCGGACGCGAACAGGTTGCGCACCTCGTTGAGCGGGTAAGTGCCCATGTCCGGAATCGGCCCACCCCAGTAGCCGGAGTGGCCGCGGTGGTTCTCCTCCGCAATATCCTGCGAGAACACGGATGAGAAATAGCGGGGGTCGCCAATGACCTTCTGGTCGCGGACCTTCTCGATCATCTCCACGGTGCCTGGTTCCTGGTGCAGCCGGTAGGCAACCATCAGCGTGGCACCGGACTTATCGGCTGCGTCGATAATGGCCTGGCAGTCCTCCACTGAGGTTTCCATGGGCTTCTCGAGCAGCACGTGCAACCCGGCCTCGAGAGCCGGTTCCGCGAACTCGCGGTGCCGGAAAACGGGGGTGGCAACATAGACGGCGTCAATATCGCCGGAAGAAAGCAGCGCCGGATATTCCTCGTAGGAATAAGCGGCCACGCCGAACTCCTGGCCGATCTCCTCAGCCTTTTCCGCGCTGGACGTCACCAACGCAGCCAATTCGGCATCCTTGATCTGGGTGAGACCCGGGATGAACGCCTGCTGGGAAATCTGGCCGACCCCCACCACGGCAAAACGCACGGGGCCGTCAATCTTCTGGGACATGTGAACCTCCAAGAGTGGTGTCGCTTCCACGCCGAGTCAGTCAGCGTGCTTATCGGGACAACTGTTTCCACCCTACGTGCGGCTCTCAGCCTTGTCAGGGGTCGTTCACCCAGCGCGCACAACACCCGCGATTTATGGTTCCCTATTCCACTTCTACCCATGGATTTCGGTAATAGGGAACCCCAAAACCGTTACGAGAAGTCGCGCGCGTTCTCCAGCACCGGAATGGACTTGCGTGTCTTCTCGACCAGGTCCAGATCCAAGTCCACCACCAGGTAATCGGGTGCATCCTCCAGCGACGCGACCACGGAGCCGTTCGGTGCGGCGACCAGGCTGTGCCCCACACCCAGCGGTGCGTTGCCCTCAACTTTGCGACCCACCGACGCCGGGTTTGCCTGCCCCACGGCCACGACGTACGACGTCGCATCCAGGGCTCGCGCGCGCGCCAACAGTTCCCACTGTTCGACCTTGCCGGGACCATCGCCCCAGGAGGCGCCGAGCAGGACGACCTGAGCGCCGTCGGCGGCCATGTGCGTGAAAAGTGCGGGGAAGCGGATGTCGTAGCAGGTGGCCACGCCCACGGTGACGCCGGCCAGATCAAAGGTGACCGGTGCAGCGCCGGCCTGTACGGTGTCCGATTCCTTGAAGCCGAACGCGTCGTAAAGGTGGGTCTTGTCGTAGCTGAGCACTCGACCGTCCGCGAGCGCGATGACCGCGGTGTTGCGCACGCGGCCCTCGTCGCCGGGGCTGAACATGCCCGCCACGATCGCCACGCCGTGCTCCTGAGCAGCCTGCGAGACCGCCTGCGCCCACGGGCCATCGACCGGCTCGGCAACGTTCTTGAGGCTGCGACCGAAGGCGAACATCGTGGCCTCTGGCAGCACCAGCACGTCCGCGCGGTCCTGCCCGGCGCGAGCGGCAAGCTCTTGCACCTGTTCCAAGTTTTCTTGCGGATCGTGCGAGCTGAGGATCTGTCCGATGGCGATGCGCATGTTTTCCAGCGTATCCGGATCGGGGTGCAGGATGGAGAGCATGAATTCACCCGCGAGCGCCGGAAATCCCCAACAGGTCCCCACATGGACGTTGGGCGCCGTGGGCTTTGTGTCCTTCTTCGACCGCTTCGGCACGCCACCCATGTTGCTGATCATGTCCAACGACACCGGCCTGGATGTGCGCCAAGTCGTCCAGTTGTTCACCGTCTACTCGCTGCTCTACGCCCTGGGGCAACCGCTGTGGGGCGTGCTGAGTGACCGGTGGGGGCGCCACATCGTGCTGCGGGTTGCGCTGATCGGCGTGGTGTTCGGCTCGATCGCGAGCGTTCTGGCCAGTGGTTACGTCGCGCTGCTGATCGCCCGAGGGTTCGTGGGACTCACGGTGGGTGCGCTGTATCCCACGCTGCTCACCCTCATCGGGGACACCCGGATCGGCCCGGCCAAGGTGCATGCACTCTCGGATCTGCTCGCGTACTCATCGATCGGCAACGCGGTGGCCACGCTGACCACCGGGGCGATTGCGGCGTGGCTCAGCTGGCGCGTGGTCTTCGGCATCGTGGCTGTCGCGTGCCTGGCGCTACTGATTCTGCTGCGTCACGTGCGCGCTCCCAGACCCGAACGCACGTCCACCGCCAAGGGAGGCGCCTTCACCAAGTGGCCGCTCGTGGTCTACGCCGTGGCCTTCACCGAGGGCGTGGTGCTCGTGGGCATCCTGACCTACGTGGTTCCCGCGCTGCAGAGCGTGGGCGTGAGCGTGGCCCTGGCCGGCGTGCTGGGCGCGACCTATGGCCTGGGCGTGGTGGTGGGCGCACCCATCATGCGGGTGCTCTCGCGGCGGTTCTCGCGCACCCAGTGCATGGTGTGGGGCGGCGTGTTCATGGTGCTGGGCATGGGCGCCTCCGCCCTGTCCGCCACACCTATTCCCCTGACGATCACGGCCGTGTGCATCGGCCTGACCAATGCGATCCTGCATTCGTCCGTGCAGGGCTGGGCCACCGAGGTCTCCCCCAACGCCCGTGCCACGACCGTTTCGTTCTTCGTCACGTCGCTGTTCCTCGGTGCCGCTGCCGGCACGTTCGTCACGGCCGGTCTCGCCGACGCCGCTCGGTTCGGCACCATCTTCGGCATCGGGGCGATCGCGGGGCTGGGGATCACGGTGTTTGCCAGCACGGCCCACGCACGGTGGGTGCGCTCCACAGCTACGTCCTGACCGCGCGCCATGTCCTGACCGCGTTGGCGGGACAAACGCGCCACCGCTGCTGAGCCTCCGGGCACCCCGCACATGGGCATCAGCCAGCTGTCCAGTGTGGGGTGCACTCGGCGGTCAGGCGTACTTGGCGATCTTCACCGCGCTCGCAATCATAGGGATCTGCAACGGCAAGCGACCCAGGGAAATGAGCTGCTTGTCCATCGGCCGGTGGCGCCAGTCCCACGCCATTTTCATGTTGCCCGGCCACACCCCGAGGAACAGCGCCGTGGCCGCGACACCGCCCAGCTTGCGGGTGGCGGGCACGAGCAACAGTCCGGCCGTTGCGAGTTCTGCATACCCCGATCCGATGGCCCACTGCCGCGCGGTTCCGGGCAACTGCTCGGGAATCAGTCGTTCGAACGGCCGCGGCTGCACCAGGTGAAGCACACCCATTCCCGTGAGCGCCAGGCCCGTGAACAGTGCGGACTTATGTGCGCCTTTGCGCTTCTGCATCAGATTGTTGGTCATGGGAAACGGTAACCCGAGCGCATTCCGGCAAGCTGGGCAGCGTCGTAAAGTGGCGATAACACGCTCGAAGGAGACCCACATGGAACCGTTCGTCACCGCCGACTGGCTGCAGGAACACCGCGATTCAGTCGTACTCGCGGACGCCCGCATGTACCTGGATGGCCGCAGCGCCCGCGCCGCCTACCTGCAAGGCCACCTGCCCGGCGCCGTGTTCGTGGATGTCTCCGGAGCCTTAGCGGCGCCCGCATCCCCGGAGGGCGGCCGCCATCCGCTCCCCACTTCCGAAGACTTCGCTGCGGCCATGTCCGCTGCGGGCATCGGCGATGACACCACGGTGGTCGCCTACGACGATGCCGGTGGCGTGATGGCCGCGCGTCTCGTCTGGATGTTGCGCACCACGGGACACGACGCCGCGCTCCTGAACGGCGGCATCGACGCCTTCCCACCCGACTCCTTGGACACGCACTTCGAGAACCCCGAACCGGCGCATTTCACACCCACCCCCTGGCCCCGTGAGGCACTGGCCACCATTGACGAAGCAGCCGGCGGCGGCACGGTGATTGACGCGCGCGATCGAACCCGTTTCGACGGTCACGGACCGGACCCCGTGGACCCGCGGTCGGGGCACATCCCCGGCGCGCACAACGTACCTGCCCGAGAGCACCTGGCCGAGGACAAGACCCTGCAGCCCGTCGAGCAACTGCGGAAGCGTTTCCAGGACGCCGGCGTGACGGACGCGAACGACATGATTTCCTACTGCGGTTCCGGCGTGTCAGCGTGCCACAACCTACTGGTGGCCGAATTCGCCGGGCTGGGGCGCGGACGACTATTCCCCGGAAGCTGGTCCCAGTACGCCCACACGGACCGCCCGGCCGAGACCAGTCCGTTACCGAACTGAACCCCAAGTCACAGCTTGGTAACTTAAGCACATTCACTATTGCAAAGTAATGCGAGGCCGTCCAAGCTATGTGACATGACCCACATGAAGGCCCGGTTCTGGGCCACCTTCCTCGGACTCACCGCTGTTGTCGCTCTCACCGGATGCGGGGCCATGACCGCCGCTCCGCAGTCGAATCAGGGGAACGGCACATCAGTCGCCGCGCCTTCCGATTCGACCCCGAATACCTCCACCGATACCGCTACTACCCGCATCACCGAGAACCCCGCACCCGCCCGCACCACCGGCACCCAGCCCGCTACCACGGCACCTGTTACTTCAGCTCCTGTTTCATCGGCCCCGGCCAGCGCTGCACCCGCAGCATCCCCACCAGCAGCAGCACCGTCTACGGGCAACTCGGGTAACCCCGCTCCGGCGACCCCCGCCGTGACCGGAGACCCGGCACCCACTGCGGGAACGCCGTCGGCCCCGAAGCCCGGAACCCCCGCGACCGAGGCGCCGGCAGCGCCGTCGACCCCCGCCGCGGAGCCCCCGACGCAGGGCCCCGGTGGCTACCCCGTGGTGACTCCGGAGAACTCACCCCGGGTGGGTCTGGATACGAACGGCAAGTACGCCCCGGGTCTGAAGTTGGCCGCGATGGATCAGGGGCGCCTGTTCTTCGCCTACCCGGAGCACTGGACCGTGATTGCCACGTCTGACTCGTCCATGAGCATCAGCTCCCCGGACGGCTCCGTCGAGGGCGGGATCGACATCCGACAGGCCGGCGCCACCAAGCCCGAGATGCCCCAAATGAGTCACACACGCACGGTCTACGGCCAGGCGCAGGGGTCGGATCACGCGGCGAACGTAGTGGTGGGTCGTACGGACGGCCCGTTCAACACCGATCGGCTGAGCTGGCGCCTTCAGGACCCGACCACAGGTGGATCGGGGTTGGCACTGAGTGACGGGCGAGTGGTCGATGCCCAGCTGTACGCCATCATTGGCGAGGGCGAGCCCCAGCTGACGGGCCCGGAGATCGAGCAGGTGATCGACGGGATCCCCCAGCACCCGGACCACCTGGCGGCCCAGAACATCTTGGGAACCGTCCACCACTTGGGCTGACACCGCGTTGACGGGGAGAGGTCATCGCCGGGAGAGGGCCGGGGATCGCATACGCGGTCCCCGGCCCTTCTCTGCGTCCAGGCGGCGCGACGCCCAGTCAGGATGCTTACGTTTTATGCAGTTCAGTGCCAATATTGGAATCAACGAGTGTCATCCGTGACACCCCTGACGAGGAGGCAGCCATGACCAAGCGACCCGAGAATTCCGACCCCATTGCTTCGGCCGGCCAAATCGACGACCCCGACCAGCCCGTGAGCCGCGACGACGATCACGAGACCGGTCAGCGCGAGAAGTCCGACGAAGAAGCCGACAACCCCGGGCATCAAGCCCGAGATCGTCGCGCAGACGGAGCCACCAACGCGAAAGCCTCCCGCTCCGACGAACGCGCCGCTCGAGGCAGTGGCAAGCCGCCCAAGGCCATCAAGGAGACGGGTTTCCCCAACGTGGACGCGGCCGAAGTCGAGGCCCAGCACGGTCATGACGTCGATTCGTCGGCCATGGCGGCGGGACGCAAGTTCCAACCGCCCGTCGGTCGGAAGGACCCCAATGTCCCCAACCTCCCGCCCGCTGGCGAGGACCTGCACAGCCCTCAAGGCCGCGACCTCACTGAGGCTGCCCGCAACGACCGCGACGGCGACAGCTCGGAGGCCGAGACTTACGGCACCCCGGAGAACACGGGTGGCCCCGAGCCGATTACGCATTCTCGCGCCGTCGAAGACCGGGTGCAGCAGCAGGAGCACGACTACAACCTGGAAGAAACCGAGGACGGCGAGCGCTACATGACTCCTCGTGAGGGCCACTAGCGCGTTTCACACCGCCCAGGTGCGATTTAAGGTTCCGTATCCCCGATTCCAGCGTTGGAATCGGGGATACGGAACCTTTTTTCGTGGTCTGGCCACGCCGACGACGCCGCTCGGGCGCCGTCGTGCGCGATCAGCGGGTGGGCGAGCCGGGGCCCAGCGGGATTCCCAGACCCCACCACGCGAGGAAGAACAGGAACCAGACCACCAGCATCGCCAGGGACACCGGAATGGTCAGGGACATGAGCGTGCCGATGCCCGCCTTGGGGTACCACCGCTGCATGAAGCCCAAGGTCATGGCGAAGAACGGGTTCAGCGGGGACACCACGTTCGAGGGTGAATCGCCGATACGGAATAGCATCTGCGTGGTCTCCGGCGGGATCGACAGGTACATGAACATGGGCACGACCACGGGAGCGGTCAGCGTCCATTGCGCGGAACCGGAGGTGATCAGGATGTTCACCACGGCGACCAACAGCACGAAGCCGGCGAACAGGACCACGGTGGGCACGTCGGCGTCGCCGAGGAACTCCGAGCCCTTGATCGCGAGCACCGTGCCCATGTTGGACCAATCGAACCATGCGATGAACTGCGATGCCGCGAAGAACAGCACGATGAGCGGGGCCACCTGGGTGATGGCCGAGGCCATCATGGGCGGTATATCGGAGGGCTTGCTCAGGGTGCCGGCCACCCAGCCATAGACGGAGCCACACAGGAAGAACAGGAGTGCGATCGGCACGGCCACACCACTGATGAGCACCGAGGTCAGCGGGGATCCGTCCTCACCGGGGAACGGAGTGTTGGGCATGAACATGAGGGTGAAGTAAATAGCCAAGCCGATGGCCAGCGCGATCATTGCCGCAACGAGTCCCTTGATCTCACGCGGGGAGGTGGATGAGAGATCCTCTTCGGTGAGGGTTTCGGCCTCGTCGCCGTTGCCGTTCTCGTCAGCGGCCTGCTCGGCCGCTTCCTGCTGGCTCAGCTCATCGGCTTCGTAGCGCTTGGAGAGCTTGGTGAGCACCAATTCGGAAACCACGGTGATGACCAGGGCCAGGACCACTGCGGATGCCGCGGAGAAGAAATAGTTGGCGATCGGAGAGACCGTGTACTCGGGATCCACGAGCTGCGCAGCGGACTGAGTGATGCCGCCCAACAGCGGGTCGGTCAGGTTCACGACCAGCGAGGCGTTGAAGCCGGCGGAGGACGAGACGAATGCGATCACCGCACCCAGCACGGCGGAGCGGCCGGCGGCCTTGAACGCTGCGGCGCCCAAGGGAATCAGCACCACGACAATGGCGTCCGAGGCAACGGAGCCGGTCACACCGGCCAGGGCCAGAACGAAGGTCAACCAACCGGCGGATACCCGCGACACCACGAGCTTGACCGCGGTGTTGATCAGGCCGGTGCGTTCGGCCACGGCAACACCGAGGAGCACGGTGATGACCACGCCCAGTGGCGGGAATGTCGCGAAGTTTTCGACGGCCTCCCCCACCATGCGCTGGGCGCCCTCGGGGGTGAGAAGGTTCTGAATCGCAACCTCTTCGCCGTCGGCGGGGTTCACGGCCGTGATGCCGATGCTCGACAGCAGTGCGGACAGCGCCACCACCGCGCCGGCCAGAATCACGAACAACCAGAACGGGTCCGGCAGCTTATTTCCCAACACCTCCACCACGCTGAGCGCGCGGATCATGGGCCCGTTTTTCGGTGGCTTTTCCTGGGTTTCATCCGCCGCGCTCGTGGATGAACCGTTCGTCTTTTTCGCCGTGGTAGCGGCCTCGGTTTCAGTCATGGAGTTCTCTCATCGGCTGTCAGGTCGAAGGGGCGCGGCGCTCATGCCCGAGTGCCCCACGACACTATCAAGACGGGGCTTTCACACTCCTCCCGAGAGCAATTACCCATGTCATAGCAGCTTAGTGGCACACATCACAGGTCTATTACGATCCACTGTTTACCATTGCAAACCAGCGGGAGTCTCGAAAGACTCGGAGACATGGCACACAGAAAAGCCCGCGACTGGGCTGTAACCCTCGGAATATCCACCACTATCGCATTGACCGGGTGCGGCACTTCGACCCCGGCAAGCACAGCGTCCGAAACGCAACACACCACGGCGCAGGACGCATCCGCGACTGCGTCGCAAGCGACGTCGTCCCCGGCGCAGAGCGAGAACACGCAGGCCGCCTCGAGGGGTGCGAAACAGACGACCGGTGCCCTCACGGAGACCTACACGTCACCCGACGGGAGTTACTCCGTGAAGTACCCGTCCTCGTGGCAGGCCACGACCGATAAGGGCTACCTGGAACTGACTAGCCCTGACGGCTCAGTCACCGGCCACGTGTCCGCAACCGGAACGCACGGCCCAGGTGAGGAATGGTTCACGGATCGCCACCTCGATCACATGACCTCCTATCCCGCCGAGCGCCTCACCGAACTTCTGGGCACCACGGTGGGCCTCTACTCCGGCTTCAAGGCCGGGGACAGCCCTGAACAAGATTTCGTGGCGCACGGGCTGAGCCAGGTCAACGCCAGCGGCATGGTGTCGCTGGGGAAAACCGACAGCAAGGAAGAACTGTGGGCCTCTTTCGAACAGACCGGCGTGAACACAACCGGCAAGGCCCTGACGGACGCCGAGGCGGCGAAGGCCGCCGAGAAGGCGGTGAAATCAGAGAACGGTGTCACGACTCAGGCCATCCTGAAGTCGGTCGCGATCACCCCGGAGGCCTCGCCCGAACCGCCCGCCCAGGGTGAAGCGGAGGCGTTGACGGAGACCTACACGGCGCCCGACGGTCGCTACTCGCTGAAGTACCCCGCATCCTGGACCGCGAAGACCGACAAGGGGTACTTGGAGCTGACCAGCCCCTCGGGAGAGTTCACCGGACGCGTTGCCACCACGGACGTCCGACCGGCCACCGAGGAGTGGTTCACCACCACCAGGACCATGGGAGATGGTGGAGTTGAATCGCCGATCACCGAACAGCTGGGGAGCCAGGTCAGCACCTACTCCGCGTATGTTCACAGCCCTGAGTCAGCCGACAAGGACCTGGCGCTCTATGGGCTGACACAGGTCAACTCCTCGGGCATGGTGTCGCTACTGGACGGCTCCGGCACGGGTGAACTCTGGGTTGAGTTCACCGCTACGCCTCCCACCGTGACCAACCAGGCGCTGTCCCATGAGGAGGCGAAGGAGATTTTGAACAAGGTCGATACGACCTTCCAGGATGTCCCGACGGTTAAGGCCATACTGCAGTCCATCCGCCTGGTCGACGCCGCGGTGTCCGTTGGCTAATCACTTCGTCCAGACAGTGGACGAACCCCGATCCGGCACCGAAAGGACCGGAGACCGAGGGCCCGGGTAGCGATCGCTACTCGGGCCTTCCCATGCTCACATACGACGGCTGAAGCGTCCCGGATCACAACTTCATCCTGCACCGTCGACCAGGAAGGCCGGCCACTCCAACAAGGGAGGCAAGGCGCAGAAGGCGGAAGCGCTCACTCAGACTTACACTTCGCCGGACGGCAAGTACATGCTCAACTACCCCGCCTCATGGACGGTCTCCACAGACAAGGAGTACCTGGAACTGACCAGCCCGGACGGCTCCGTCACCGGTCACGTTTCACCCAAGAGCCTCAACGGACCGGATGCGGCCTGGATGGGGCGCCATGTCACTCAGTACAAGTCGAACCCGGCGGTGGTCATGAGTGAGATCGTGGGCGATCACGTGGCCTCCTACTCCGGCTACAACTCCGCCGCCAACCCGACGCAGGACAGCATGGGCTGGGGGCTCTCGCAGGTCAATGCGAGCGGCCTGGTCTCGATGGCTGCCGCAGACAGCGACGACGAATTGTGGGCCTACTTCGAGCAGGCCGGCGTGAATAAATCCGGCAAGGCCCTCAACGACAAGAAGGCCGCACAGGTTGCCCAGAAGGCGGTGCACTCCAAGAACGGGGCCACCGTGGAAGCGATCCTGCAATCGGTGCAACTTGTGGAAGACCTGTCCGGTGAAACACCCCCGGGCGGCCACCCCGAGATCCTCGATCAGACCTACACCTCACCGGACGGGGCCTTCACGATGAACCACCCCTCCACGTGGACGGTTAGGACCGACCAGGGCTATCTGGAAGTCACCAGCAAGACCGGACAGACCGTGGGCCGAATTGCCACTACGGACGTTCGACCCCTGCGCGACGACTGGCTCACCTCACCCCGGTACATGATGCCCGGTGAGGATACGCCACTGACCGAGCGATTGGGTTCGCGAGTGAGCACCTACTCGGCGTACCACCGCGACGCAGACACCCCTGACGAGGACGCCATTCTCTTCGGACTGACCCAGGTCAATTCCTCCGGACTGGTCGCTTTTGGGGAAGCGAACCAGCGGCGTGAACTGTCGGCCGAATTCATCTACAAACCGATCAACACCACCGGCAGGCACCTGACGGACGATGAAGTCAGGACCGCCCTGACCGGCCACGTCAACACCCACCAGGACGTGCCCGCCGTCCAGGCCATGCTGCAGTCGATCCGCGTCAACTAATGTCACCACCGACCCGGCCCTGAGAGGACCGGAACACGAAGCCCTCGGGTAGCGACAACGCCACCCGGGGGCTTCGCGCGCCGTCGGATGACCCCAAGACTGGACGCGAACAAGAGCCAGACATCCGCACGGAACCCCTTCCGACTTGCAGATCCATCGCCAAGCAGAGTTAATGTCACAGTTTAGTCACACTATGTATTTACTATTGCAAACGTATGTCGGTGGGTTCACTCTTTACTCATGACACACATGAAAGCCCGTATCGGGGCTAGCTCAGCAATCATCGCCATGACCTTCACGTTCGCTCCGGTAGGAGCCGCGCAGGCGGCGGACCCCCTGCCGGATACCTGCGTGACGGCACCATCTCAGCCCGTTCGGGCCTCCAAGTGCTTCACCGAGATCTCCTTCGCCAGTCAACAAGCCGTCGTCACCTATTTCTCGCGGTGGACCAGCCACTTCGGATATGAGTCGACTGACATCACCACCATGTGGAACCCGTCCCGGACTCTGAAAGGCACGGTGTACGTGCGCACCGAGTCCGACCCCGTCAAGTGGGAGCCGCGCGCGGATCACGCACGCGTCCTGAATGTCACCCCGCGTACGGACCATCCCGTGAAAGTGGTGCTGGTTCACACCCCGGGACGTGCTCCCGGGTACGACACCCTTGAGTGGCGCTTCGTGGACAACCCCGCGGTTGCCCACAACGGCATTCGATTGGGGACCGGTGAGGTTCTGGACATGCGCATCAGCACCTTCGTGGGAAACAAGAAACGTCCCATGACCAATGCCCAGATCAAAGCGGCCATGGACCGAGAACTCGGCTCCTTCGATGCACGAGAGGCCGCACAGATCATGTCCTGGGTTACCACCAAGACCTACAACTACTGATCGCCGAATGAATTCATGCACCACCCCACAGCACCATCCAACTCTTGAACCGGACGACAAGGACCGGATGAGAAAGGGCTTCGAGGAATCTTCCTCGAAGCCCTTTCTCATGTCTGGTGGTCAAAGCTGCACATCACGTGAGCCAGCTGGCCAGGTTCACTGCGAACTAGCCCCCGACCACACCCAGCACCAGGTTGATCGCGGCCGCCAGCACCACGGTTCCGAAAATGTAGGACAGCAACGCGTGCCGCGTGACCACGGAGCGAATGGCCGTGTGGGACACGTTGGTGTCCGACGCCGCGTAGGTCATGCCCAGGGTGAAGGCCATGTACAGGAAGTCAACATACTTGGGCGGATCGGAACTATTGAAGTCGATGCCGCCCTTCGGCTCCGCGTAGTACAAGTTGGCATAGCGCGCCCCGTACATCAGGTGCAGCATGGCCCAGGACAGGAAGATCCCCAGCAGCCCGAGCGCCGCGGCGGCGGTTCGCTCCTGGTCGTGTCCACGCAGCAGGATCACCACGATCCCCACCAAGCCGATCAGGGCGACCGAGACGACCAGTGTCTCTTCCAGGAGCGGGTTGAAGTCCTCCCGGTTGGCGTTCGCACGCGTCCCTTCGGAGGACATCGGCCACAGCACCGCGACGGAAGCCACCACGAACAGTCCCGCCATGAACACGAGTCCCACCAGGAGACTCATGGGCAGGGTCAGAAAGAACGTGGAAATCAAGCAGGCGATCACCCCCGTGAGCACGGCGAGCGCGAGTCGCAAGTGCCCGGACGGCGGCTTCTTGAACTTGGTGGCCATGTCACCAGTCTAAATAGACGCCTACTTCTGGAAAGCCTCCAACAGGGCTCGGCTGCCGTTGGCGAGCAGAGCGACGTCGGCGCCCACGTTCACGAAATCCGCGCCCGCGGCCAGGTAGTCCCGCGCCTGGTCCTGGGCGAAGGCGTTGACGCCCACGAACTTGCCCGCGGCCTTGGCCTCGCTGATCACGTGCTTGACCGCGGCGACCACGTCCGGGTGGGTCTGCTGACCGAGCAGCCCCATGGAGGCGGCCAGGTCGGACGGGCCGATGAACACGCCGTCGACGCCCTCGACCGCCGCGATCTCGGTGATGTTCTCCACCGAGGCCGCGGATTCGGCCTGCACGATCAGCGTGATGGTCTCGCGTGCTCGCGCCAGGTAGTCGGGGATGCGGTTCCAGCGCCCGGAACGGGCCAATGCGGAGCCGACGCCGCGCACACCCTCGGGCGGATAGGCCACCGCACGCGCGGCGGCCTGGGCTTCGGAGACCGAATCGACCATCGGCACCACCAGGGTCTGAACGCCCAGGTCCAGGTACTGCTTGATGATGACCTCGTCGTTGACGGGGACCCGAACCATGCCCAGCGTGGGATAGGCGGCCATAGCCCGCAGCAGGGACTGGATGGTCTCCAGCGACGGCGGCGAGTGCTCGCCATCGATCAACAGGTAATCGAACCCGGTACCGGCCAGGATTTCGGCAGCCGTGGGGTCACCGGACGAGAGGAAGATGCCCACGACCGGCTGCTCACCGTCAGCCAGCGGGAAGAGGTCCTTGAGGCTCGGCAGCGCTCCCGGCAGGTTGGCCGCGTCCTCTGCTCGGAAGGACTGGATCAGATTGTTCACTCGAACCGACATGTAATGGCTCCCAAATCTCCGTAGTCAGCGTGCACGGTGTCACCGGGGTAGACCCACATGGGCTTGGTGAACGATCCGGCCAGGATGATGCTCCCGGCGGGCAGCGAGTCGTCGTGAGCGGCCAGCTTGTTGGCCAGCCACACCACACCGTTGGCCGGGTGGTTGAGCACGGCCGCGGCCACGCCGGTGTCCTCAATGGTCTCGTTGCGGTACAGCAACGCGGAGACCCAGCGCAGGTCCACGGCATCCGGAGCCACAGGATTGCCGCCATAGACCATGGCGCCCAGGGCGGCGTTGTCCGAGATGGTGTCCACGATGGTGCGGCCCTCCATCTCGATGCGCGAGCTCAGGATCTCCAGGGCGGGGACCACGTATTCGGTCGCACGCAGCACGTCGAAAATGCTCACGTTCGGACCCTTGAGCTCGTCCTTGAGCACGAACGCCAGCTCCACCTCGATGCGCACGTTCGAGTACTGATCGTGCTTGATCACGGAGCCGTTCTCGTAGACCTGATCGGCGAAAATCGCACCGTAATCGGGTTCGCTGATGCCCGTGGCCTCCTGCATGACCTTGGACGTCAGCCCGATCTTGCGGCCCACCAGGCGGCGCCCGGATTCCTCACTGCGGCGGCGCCATTCGTTCTGCACCGCGTAGGAATCCTCCACGGTCATCTCCGGGTACTGCTGCGTGAGCCGCGGGATCATGGTGCGGTCGCGTTCGGCCGCGGCCAGATCGTCCGCGATCTTGGTGATGCGTTCCTGCTCCAGCATGGGGTCTCCCTCGCGTTGGTCGGATATCACTGGCGACGACGCCGCTCGGCCGCCCCGCGTGCGGAACGGCCCGGCGGCGTCGTCGCCAATAATGAAAATCGAGTGGTCAGAGCTGGTTGCCCAGCTTGTACTCGCCCTTCTTCCAATCGGGCATGGACTCCTCGCCCTCGGAGGCGCGGGTGTAGGAGAAGCCGTCCGCGCCGATGGTCGCGGCCATCTCGGACTCGTCCGTGCGGGCGATGACTTCCTGGGGGTTGCCGTCCAGGTCGAGCACCAGGGAGGCCTCGGTGTACCAGGACGGGACCACGGGGGTGCCCCACCAGTCGCGGCGCTGGTTGTCGTGGACGTCCCACGTGACCACGGGGTTGTCCGGGTCGCCGGTGTAGTAGTCCTGGGTGTAGATCTCCACGCGGTGACCGTCCGGGTCGCGCAGGTACAGGTAGAACGCGTTGGACACACCGTGGCGACCGGGGCCGCGCTCGATCTTGTCCGACTGACGCAGCGCACCGAGCTTGTCGCAGATCGCCAGGATGTTGTGCTTCTCGTGGGTCGCGAAAGCCACGTGGTGCATGCGGGGGCCGTCGCCACCGGTCATGGCGGTGTCATGCACGGTGGGCTTGCGGCGCATCCACGCGGCGTACACGGTGCCCTCTTCGTCCTGGATGTCCTCGGTCACGCGGAAGCCCAGGTCCTGCATGAACTTGGTGGCGCGGGGAACATCCGGGGTGACCTGGTTGAAGTGGTCCAGGCGCACCAGGGCGCCGGGGGTGTAGAGGTCGTAGCGCCAGGCCAGGCGCTCAACGTGCTCCACGTCGTAGAAGAACTCGTACGGGAAGCCCAGCGGGTCCTCCACGCGCACCGAATCGCCGATGCCCTTGGTGAAGCCTTCCTTCTTGCGCTCCACGCGGCAGCCGAGCTCCTCGTAGAAGGCCACGGCCTTGTCGAGTTCCTCTGGGCTGCGCACGCGGTAGGAGAACGCCGCCACGGCGGCCACCGGCCCCTGACGCAGCACCAGATTGTGGTGGATGAACTCCTCGATGGAGCGCAGGTAGATGGTGTTCTCGTCCTCTTCGGTCACGGTCAGACCCAGCACGTCCACGTAGAAATCGCGGGAGACCTTGAGATCGGTGACCACGAGCTCCATGTAGGCGCAGCGCAGGATGTCTGGCGCGGGAACCGAAGGGGTCTTGATCGGGTTGTCGGTGGAGATCGGAGCTTCCTGCGAAACGTAGAAGCCCGAGGACGTCATTGTCCGGTCAGCGGGATTCGTCATGATGGTGTCCTTCGTGATGAGGGTGATCAGGTGGTGGGTTCGAAAGTTTTCGAGCACAGTGGGCTTGCGAGGCCGCGGGCCGGTCGCGCCAACCGGCCCGCGGCGCGGCGTCAGTCCTGCTTGCCGAAGACCGGGTTGTGGACCTCGCCCAGGTTGATGTGCACGGCCTGCTGGTCGGTGTAGAAGTCGATGGAGCGGTAGCCGCCCTCGTGACCCAGACCGGAGGCCTTCACACCGCCGAACGGGGTGCGCAGGTCACGCACGTTGTTGGAGTTCAGCCAGACCATGCCGGCCTCGACATCCTGCGCGAAGTTGTGGGCGCGCTTCAGGTCGCTGGTCCACACGTACGCGGCCAGGCCGTACTTGGTGTTGTTGGCCAACTCCAGGGCTTCCTCATCCGTGTCGAACGGGGTGATCGCCACGACGGGTCCGAAGATCTCCTCCTGGAAGATCCGGGCATCCGGCTTGACGTCCACGAACACGGTGGGTGCCACGTAGTTGCCGGTGTCGAAGCCCTCGGGGCGGCCACCGCCGGCGACCAAACGGGCCTCCTGCTTGCCGATCTCCACGTAGGACATGACCTTGTCGTAGTGCTCGGGGTGCACCAGGGCGCCCACCTCGGTCTTGGGATCCGAGGGCGTGCCCACCTTCACGCGCTTGGCCTGGGCGGCGTAGCGCTCCACGAACTCGTCGTAGATGCCGCGCTGAACCAGGATGCGCGAACCGGCCGTGCAACGCTCGCCGTTGAGGGAGAACACACCGAAGATGGTGGCGTTGATGGCGGCTTCCAGATCGGCGTCGTCGAAGACGATGGCCGGGGACTTGCCGCCCAGCTCCATGGACAGGCCCTTGAGGTAGGGGGCCGCGTTGGCAAAGATGATCTGGCCGGTGCGGGACTCACCCGTGAAGGAGATCAAGGGGACGTCCGGGTGCTTGACCAGCGAGTCGCCGGCGTAGCCTTCTTCGCCATAGCCGTTGACCAGGTTGAACACACCGGCCGGGACGCCGGCTTCCTCGAAGATGCCCGGCCACAGGGAGGCCGAGAGCGGAGTGAACTCTGCGGGCTTGAGCACCACGGTGTTACCGGTGGCCAGCGCGGGACCGAGCTTCCAGGACTCGAGCATGAACGGGGTGTTCCACGGGGTGATCAGACCGGCCACACCGATGGGCTTACGGTTCACGTAGTTCACCTGGCGGCCGGGGACCTTGTAGGTGTCATCGCTCTGGGCGACGATCAGGTCCGCGAAGAAACGGAAGTTCTCCGCAGCGCGGCGCGCCTGGCCCAGTGCCTGGGTGATCGGCAGACCGGAGTCGTAGGACTCCATGGCCGCCAACTGGTCACCGCGGGACTCCACGATGTCCGCGATCTTGTGCAGCACCCGCGAGCGCTCGCGGGGCAGCATCTTGGGCCAGGGGCCCTCTTCGAACGCGGTCTTGGCGGCGGCCACAGCGGCCTCGATGTCCGCCTTCTTACCGGAGGCGGCCTTGATGTAGGGCTCGTTGGTGACCGGATTCAGAACATCAAAGGTGTCTCCGTCAATGGAATCCACCCATTCGCCGTTGATGTAGTGGCGGATGGAATCGGGCAGGCCCTGGGGCTTGGCATCGGTGTTCGTAGTCATGTGAGTACTCCCAATGTGTGTGCTGGGTGTGGACGGTTGGTCAGTTGGTTCCGCGGCTGTTGAGGTAGCTGCGCAGTGTGGCGGTGCGGTGTTCGCGCACTGCCTTCTCCACGGCGTCCGCGGGGGCGTGGGTCTCGATCAAATGCAGGATCTGGTAGTGCTCGTTCACGGAAGCGCGAGCGCGGTTGGGCACGAAAGAAAATGTGGAGGTGCGCAGGTGATTCAGGCGTTCCCATTCCACGGCGATCATGTCGTTGAGGCGCTGGTTGGGGCACCGGCACGCCAGAATCTGGTGGAACTGGTGGTTGACCGCGGTGAAGGTTTCCGGGTCGAAGTTCTCCAGTGACTCTTCGAGCTTGGCGTTGAGTTCGCGGGCCTCGGCGAGTTCTTTCGCCGTGAGGTGCGCTGCGGATTGGGCGGTGGCCGCACCCTCCAGGATCCCCAGGGCCTCCATGGAGTAGCGGTACTGCTCACCGTCCACCATGGACACCCGGGCACCCACGTTGCGCTCGAACGTCACCAGTCCTTCGGCCTCCAGCCGACGGATCGCTTCGCGCACCGGCACCACGGACATGCCCAGGGTTTGGGCAATGTTCGCAAGCACCAAGCGGTATCCGGGCGTGAACGCCTGCTCCAGGATCTGCACCTTGATCCACTCGTAGGCGTACTGGGCCTTACCGAGTTTCTGAGTTGCTTCCGTACGAGCCGGGGTGGTCATGGGGTTGCCTCTGTCCTTGATCAGTTCCGTGTCAGCCGGTTCAGTTACCCGGAACCGGGTTCTCGGCCAGCCACTGCTGGAACTTTTCTTTCCACTCGCCGGTGGGCGGGAACAGGCCGTCGACGGGGTTGCCCTCGGCCACGCGCTCGGCCACCCAGGCATCCTCGTGTTCCTTGGCCAGTGCCGCGTCCACGACCTCCTGGGCGATGTCGCGCGGAATCACGATCACGCCGTCGTCGTCGCCCACGATCACGTCGCCGGGCAGAACGGTCGCGTTGCCGCAGGCCACGGCGATGTCCTGGTCCCACGGGACATGACGGCGCCCGAGCACGGCGGGGTGTGCGGTCTGGGCGAAGACCGGCAGGCCGATCTCCTTGACTGCCTCGTAATCGCGCACGCCGCCGTCGCTGACCACACCTGCTGCACCGTTGAACTGCGCGCGCAGGGCAAGGATGTCGCCGAGTGTTCCAGAACCGGCCGATCCGCGGGCCTCGATCACGATGACTTCACCCGGGCCCACGGCGTCGAAAACTCGTTTCTGGGTGTTGTACCCACCGCCGTGGGATTTGAAGAGGTCCTCGCGATTCGGGACAAAGCGCAGCGTCTTGGCCGTGCCGACCATCTTGGTGCCGGCCTTCTGCGGGTAGACACCCTCGATGACCACGTTGTTGAGGCCGCGCTTACGCAGCTCCGCGGACAGGCCAGCGGTGGGCGCCTGCTCGAGCTTGGCACGTAGGTCCTCGGGCAGGCCCTTGCTATCTTCGGCCGGGAGACCTGCCTCCTCGCGGGAGCCCCATGCTTCTTCGCGCTGCTTATCGTCCACCGCGGGCATTGCGCCCAGGTTTGAATCGAAGCTCGCGGTGCCCTCGGTGACGCGACTGATCAGGCGGCCGGTGCTCGGAGCGCCGTCGGCCTGGGGTGCGTCAACTTCAATTTCGACGACGTCGCCCGGCTGGGCTACCGACGATCCCGCCGGGGTGCCGGTCAGGATGACATCGCCCTCTTCGAGCGTGACGTGCTGGGAGAGGTCCGCGACGAACTGGGCAAGCGGGAAGATCATGTGGTCGTCGGCGGTGACGTCGTCCTGAACCAGGTCGCCGTTGACCCACGTGCGCACGCGCAACTGGTCCGGACTGACCTTACGGGCGTCGATCAGCTCGGGGCCGACCGGGGTGTAGCCGTCGCGGCCCTTATTGCGCAGGTTGGAACCCTTGTCCGCGGCGCGCAGGTCGTAAACGCCCCAGTCGTTGGCGGCGGACACAGCGGCAACGTGGTCCCAGGCGTTCTCCAGGGAGACGTTCTTGGCTGGCTTGCCGATCACCAGGGCGATCTCGCCCTCGTAAGCGAGCAGCTCGGTGCCCGCGGGGCGCTCCACCTCTGCGCCGGAACCGGCCAGGGAGCTGAAGGGCTTGATGAAGTACGAAGGAACCGCCGGCTTGCGACCGCGCTGTGCAGCACGGGATTCGTAGGCCAGATGCACGGCGATGATCTTGCCCGGCTTCACCGGAACTGCCGCGACCTGGGAAGGAACGTTCTGAGTGCTCTCAGTCATGGAGCCTCCTCTGGTTATCCTCGGATGTTATTCGAAATCGTATATTATCTGCGGCGGGGCGACAAGGGTTGATCGCGCTGTTTGCTCACGAGACGGGCGTGGAGTAACTGAAAATCGCTGGAACTACGCGATTTGATCGTATCCAACTTGTACACGCTTTGACTAGTTGTTGCGGGGTCTTCTTCGCGGCGTGTATGACATGCGCCACTGCCGATGGCCACCCGTGGCCCAGGAAGCGTTCACTCAACCCCAGGCCGGCCAAGCTGACTGTCCCATACTTGCCCTTTGTCGACGTTTACATACGTGTTGGCCGATCGAATACTTGAAGCGTCATGTAGATTTCGAAATTATTCCCAGCGCAACCCCGGAGTCAGACATGCCCTACGTTCCTACCCACCCCTCACCTGCACCTCAGAAAAAGAAGGTGTGGCCGTGGATCCTGGCAGCTATAGGCGCCGTGGTACTCCTCGTCCTCACGCTGATCATCGGAATTGCGGTGGGTAAAGTAGGTAGTTCCTCAAATGGGGAAACAGAGGAGCCTGTCGCGGCAGCCCCGAGCGTCGCACCCGCCAACGAGGCTCCCGCGTCAAGCGATGAAGCCTCTCCTGCCTCACGTTCCGATCTTCAGACTCCCCAGATGGCCGGGCTGACCGACCGGGGAACCATCCCCACGGTGCCTGGCTCTTCAATCACCACATCAACCCCAGAACATGGTGAACTTGCCTCGATGATGGTGCATTCGATCGAAGTCGATCCCGTCTGCACCGGGCCGTACGCCCGGCCACCCAAAAATGGGCACTTTGTAGTCATGGATGTATCTGTGAAGGTTGCACCTCAGAGCACCTTGAGCGCAGCGGGGAATTACCACCCCTCCGTGAGTTTGCGTCAGGGAGGGTTCCGCGCGGTGGACAATGACGGCAATGTAACGCCAGGCAATGACATCATCGGCAACGGCTACGGATGCCTCCCTGAAGAAGACACCGTCCCGGTCGATGTAAATGCTGGCGAGAAAACTTCCGGCAAGATCATCTTCGATGTTCCGACCGCCGAGGGAGTCATCATCCTCCCGGAACTCTTGGAACCAGCTTCTGACAACAACGGCTGGGAATGGGCTTACCCCGCCCAATAGGTTCCCTGGCGATCGGCAGCCAGCCAACTGCTAATAAACTCCCGCAAGCACCATTCATGGCATCGCGCAATCTGCTCGACATTAGGACCACCCCGCGCGCATGCCATGCGCTCTGATCGACTGTGCGACCACGAAACCCCGTTTTTCTGGCCGTACCGTCGATCAGACTGCAACGGACCACCAAGTTGTGGTCGCACCGTCGATCGGGCTGCATCCCGTTGTGAGCCGATGGCCCTACCGTCGATCAAGCTGCAACGGGCCGCCAAGGAGCGGCCGTAGCGTCGACCAGATTGCGACGGCAACTAGGATCACCGCATGGCTCTCGATACGCGCGGCTCTATGTCCATGCTTCATCGTGTCCGCGCGGAACTGGATCGGCTGACACCGGAACAGGCCTTGGCCGAACAGGAACGCGGTGCCCTGTTGATCGACCTGCGCACCAGCACGCACCGGGCCACGAGCGCGATCATCCCCGGCTCGCTGGTGATCGATCTGACCGTGCTGCCGTGGCGCCTGGACCCCACGTTCGAGTACCGCATCCCCGAGGCCACCGGCTGGGATAACCGCTACATACTGTTCTGCCGCCATGGCTACTCGTCGTCCCTGGCCGCATGGAACCTCCGCCAGCTGGGGCTCTCCCGCGCCACCGACATGGTTGGTGGCTACGACGCATGGGTGGAAGCCGGGCTGCCCACCACCACCGATCCGGCTGACGAACGGCCCTGAACGCCACTTCGTCGAGACCCACAGCCAAACGCACATCAGCCCGACCGCTGAGCAGACCCACAGAAACAGTCCGAAAAACTATTACACTCATGTACTAGTTTGTAGTAACGTGGATCACGATTCGGATGCGACTTAGTGTGCATTCCTGAGACGCCGGCCACATCCAGCCGGGTCCCCTCACCTGAACTTCAACCAGCAGAGCCGCACGCAGCGACGCGCGCCGTCACGTACCTCGAGGAGCAAGGCATGCAGTTTCACCAGTACGGATATGTTTCCGAGGACCCGCGGATTGCAACGCCCCAGGGCTACGGAATCGACCGTCCCGAAGACCTCCCCGATGAAATGGACGTCCTGATCGTCGGGACCGGCCCGGCTGGCGTGATCGCCGCCGCCCAGCTGACCCAGTATCCCGATGTGAACACACGCGTCATCGAACGCCGCCCCGGCCGTCTGGAAATCGGTCAGGCGGACGGCATCCAGGCCCGCAGTGTGGAGACTTTCCAGTCCTTCGGGTTCGCCGAGCGCATCACCCAGGAAGCGTTCCACCTGACCGGGATGTGCTTCTGGAACCCGGATCCGGAAAACCCGGAAAACATTGTGCGCACCGGGCGCCCCGCGGATGACCCGCACGGCGTCTCCGAGTTCCCGCACCTGATCGTGAACCAGGCTCGCGTGCTCGACTACTTCCTGGAGGCTGCAGCCAACGGGCCCGCCAAGATCGAGCCCAACTACGGCATCGAGTTCGTCGGCCTGGAGGTCGGCCAGGACGCCGAGTACCCCGTGTCCGTCACGGTTCGCTACGTGGCCGGCGAGCGCGAAGGCGAAGAGCGCACCATCCGCGCCAAGTACGTTTTCGGTTGCGACGGCGCAAGCTCTGGCGTGCGCAAGGCAATCGGTCGCAAGCTCGAGGGCAAGGGCGCCAACCACGCATGGGGCGTCATGGACGTTCTGGCCAACACCGACTTCCCGGATATCCGTACCAAGTGCGCGATCAACTCCCGCAACGGTTCGATCCTGTTGATCCCCCGCGAGGGTGGTCTGCTCTTCCGCATGTACGTGGACCTGGGCGAGGTCGCCGCGGACGATAACCGCAAGGTGCGCCAGACCCCGGTCGAAGAAATCATCAAGCGCGCCAACCAGATCATCAACCCGTACAGCGTTGATGTGAAGTCCGTGGCATGGTCCTCGGTCTACGAGGTGGGTCACCGTCTGACCGACCACTTCGACGACGTCGACACCGAGGACCGCGGCACCCGCGTGCCCCGCGTCTTCATTGCCGGCGATGCCTGCCACACCCACTCCGCGAAGGCCGGCCAGGGTATGAACGTGTCCATGCAGGACGGCTGGAACCTCGGGTGGAAGCTGGGTGCAGTGCTTTCCGGTCGCGCCAACGAGTCGCTGCTGGACACCTATTCCGAGGAACGCCAGGTCATCGCCAAGAACCTGATCGACTTCGACCGTGAGTGGTCCACCCTGATGGCCACCCCGCAGGACAAGCTGCCTGACCCCAAATACCTGGAGGACTTCTACGTCAAGACGGCGGAGTTCCCGGCCGGGTTCATGACCGAGTACCAGCCGTCCCTGATCACCGCGGGCACCGAGCACCAGGACCTGGCCGCCGGTTACCCCGTGGGCAAGCGCTTCAAATCCGCTCGTGTCATGCGCGTGTGCGACGCCTACGCGCTGCACCAGGGTCACCAGGCCACCGCGGACGGCCGCTGGCGCATCCACGTCTACGCGGACCGCGCCGCGGCAGGCGAGGAAACGGCGACGTCGCGCTTCGCCGAGTGGCTGCAGAACGATCCCAAGTCCCCGCTGGTTGCCTATCGCCGCGAGGGCGACGACGACGCCACCCTCTTCGACGTGGACGTCACCTACCAGCAGCAGTACACGGACATGGACGTCACCCAGGTGCCCCGGGTCTTCCGGCCGCAGATCGGCCCGCTGGAGCTGAACTACTGGGAGCGCGTTTACGCCACGCTGCCGGACGAGGACATCTACGAGGAGCGCCAGATCAGCCGCGACGGCGCCGTCGTAGTCGTCCGTCCCGATCACTACGTCGCCGCCGTCCTACCCCTGGACGCAACCGGCGAACTGGCCTCGTTCTTCGAGGGCGTCCTCACTAAGCCTTGATCCACCGATGAGCATGCTGGGCTTGGGTCGCAATTAAAGACGGGATGCCCGTCTGACCGGGAAGAATGGGACTTGTTCAGGGTTCCGTTCCACCGCGATGAGAGGGCATCTCGCAGATGCAAGTTTCCCACACGCCTGCTGCCGTGTCAGTTTCCTTCGACGAGCCGAACCTCATCGGGTCCGCCGGGCTGGTGCCGGTGATGGAACTGGCCG
>NZ_NSGI01000008.1:0-150159 GCF_002295155.1 Kocuria sp. WRN011 | reverse complement strand
GGCCTTTATGGATCAGGTTGCTTGGTCGCTACCCATCCTGGAGGCCTCGACCTCTACCCAGACCCCACAACACGCGCTCCGAAACGCCCCCACGCACCCGGCTACCCATGCTCATCTGTGAAGGGCCCGATTGCCACAGTCACCGCGCCCGCAACGGGCTGAATGCGCACGCTTTATCCCTGGCGTTCAACCGGAGTGACATCCACGATTCGCCACCCCTGGTTCGTGTGGGCCACGGTGATGTGCACGCTCTGGCGCACCGTGGCGTCCTCGCGGTCCACGTGCGAGTCCGGTGGGAGCTCCCCGTGCCAGCCACGTGTGAGGATCTCGGCGTAGAACGTCTGCGCGTCTTCGCTGCCCCGCTCGTCATCCCGTTCGTCGTTGGATCCTGCCGAGGCATCGGAAACACTCGCCGGCTCAAGGCGATCCACTTCCATACTCAGTTCGGAGAGGACCGAGTAGTCACCGGCGCCACCGTCCTGGTCAGCGGCATGGGCGATGGTCGACCTGTCAGATTCTGCCAGCGCGGAGCCTTTCACGTACACCGCCGTGAGCGCCTGCTCATCCCCCGCAGCCAATGCATGGGCACGCGAGGAAACAAGGCGGCGCGCCGCTTCCTCCGCGGCCCCCGGCGATTCAGCACCGGCACCGGCGTCAGCCCCCGAAACCTCCCGCTCGGTCGCCACGGGGGATGTCTCTCCCCCGGTAAGTTCGGCGACCCCGAACCACGCGCATCCGACCACGGCGGTGGCAGCCAGTGCCAGAACCAGTGGTCGCCGCCAGGAGCGCCCTTCAACCGCGGAAGCCGTACTGGAACTCGATCCACGGCGTGATCTCGGTCGCCAGGCCCGTCCCAGCCTCACTTCGGTGCCGTCCGCTCGAATGATCTGCGGGGTTGACGGGCGGGCTGTCCTGGGCGCGGTTCTGGCAGCCGGAATGGCCGCGATGCCCGTGGCGAATTCATGGGCGGTGGGTCTAGGTTCGGGGTCATCATTGAGTGCGGCCTCCAGCATGAGCACCAGGCCCCTGGGCGCGGCGGGACACACGAGGGTCAACGGCACCCGGTGAGAATCCGAACCCGGCACCCTACCCGTCAAAGCCACCCATGCGAGGGTGGCCAATGCTTTGACGTCATCCGCCGGGATTCGCGCAACACCGCGGTCCAGCATCTCGGGCCGGTCATCGTGGCCCCACGACACCACAGCTGGCAGATCAGGATCAGAGCGCACATCAGTGGTCGCAGGCACCCCGTAACCGTCCAACCACACCTCCCGGTCCGGACCAAGCAGGATGTTGTGTTGACTCAAGGTGCCGTGCACCCACCCCTGATCGTGCAGGGCGGCCAACCCTTTGGCCGCCGCGGTGAGGATCGGAGAGATCTCGGCTGGAGGCACCCGTCCGTCCTGGGCGATTCTGCGGGCCAGGGAGATTCCGGTCACGTGGCCGGACACCAACGCCTCTGCACAGTCAGAGTTGCCTATGATTCCACGCACCGGCACCAAGTGAGGATGTGGATTACCGGCCCAGAACTCGGCCACTCGGGACATGGAGCGCTGTTGCGCCTCACGCTCTTCCCTCGCGGTACCCGTCGCGAACGTGACCGTGAACTTCTCGCGGCTGAATTCTTCTTTCGCGAGCCACGTACGGGTCCCCCTCCCCGTTCCCAGGTGGCCGACCAGTTCCAACCCCTCGGAGTGAGCGGCTGCACGGTCGTGGGATTCCAAGAAAGCCTCCGGTCCGTCCGCGCCCGGTGAATCTGCCAAGCTGTCGCCGCCGGTCGTTGTCTCGGATGATGAACCCTGTGAATCCGGGACGCGCGACCGTGCTCGCTCAGCAGGCGGCCGTTGGGCGGCCAAGAGCCGTTCCTGGGCTCGGGTCCGTTTCTCTGGTGCGCTCATGAGCCCACTGTGCACCCAAACCGCCCGGGCCCGCTCACGTTATCCACAGGCTGGTACAAGGGATAAACTAACCGAATGGCTTTGCACTTCGAACGCATGGGGTTCGACCCGAACTTCGTGGACTACCGTTCCTGCCTGCAACTGCAGCAAGAGGTCCACGACCAGATCGTGGGCGGTGAACGCGGTAACACCGTGATGTTGCTCGAACACAACCCCGTCTATACGGCCGGTCGCCGCACTGAGCAGCACGAATACCCCCGGGACGGTACCGAAGTGGTCCCCATCGGCCGAGGTGGGAAACTCACCTATCACGGTCCCGGAATGCTCATCGGCTACCCCATCATGCGACTGCCCATCCCCCTGGACGTGGTCAAGGTAGTACGCGTCCTGGAAGAAATCATCATCGCCGTGGTCAAGGATTTCGGGGTCGAAGCCACCACTGTGGAGGGCAGATCCGGGGCGTGGGTGCCCGCCGATGATCGAGGACCGGACCGCAAAATCTCCGCCATCGGCCTGCAGGTCTCCAAGCGTGTGACCATGCACGGGTTCGCGCTCAACTGTTCCAACGACCTGTTGCCCTTCGGCAACTTCATTCCGTGCGGCATCACCGATGCCGGCGTGACCTCCATCAGCAAGGAAACGGGGAATCAGATCAACCCCGCTGACGTTGTTGAACGCATGGAGCAGGAGCTGGCGGCCCGCGAATTGGACCTCTGCGCCCCGTTCGAGCCCGACTCACCCGCAACACCCCTAACCCTGGACTCTCTGGTCTCCTAAGCTGGAGGACAGTGACTTGCCTGCACCACCGCGTCAGGCACAACCGAGCGCCACAAGCGAGGAGTACGTATGACCATCGCGCCCGAAGGCCGCAAGCTGCTGCGTGTTGAACAGCGCAACGCGTCTGTTCCGATCGAGAAGAAGCCCAATTGGCTCAAGAACACCGCCAAGATGGGCCCGCAGTTCCAGGAACTGAAGTCCATGGCGCGCGGCCGCGGGCTGCACACGGTGTGCGAAGAAGCCGGTTGTCCCAACATCTACGAATGCTGGGAAGATCGCGAGGCCACGTTCCTGATCGGCGGCGACACCTGCACCCGTCGTTGCGACTTCTGCGATATCGCTACCGGCAAGCCCGGCATGCTCGACGCTTCCGAGCCCCGTAAGGTTGCCGAGTCCGTCCTTGATCTGAACCTGCGCTACGCAACCGTGACCTCGGTGGCCCGCGACGATCTCCTGGACGGCGGCGCATGGCTGAACGCGGAAACCATTCGTCAGATCCACGAGCTCAATCCCTCCACCGGCGTCGAGATCCTGATTCCTGATTTCAAGGGTCAGCCGGACGCCGTTCAGCAGGTCATCGACGCCCAGCCCGAGGTTTTCGCGCACAACCTGGAAACTGTGCCGCGGATCTTCAAGCAGATCCGCCCCGCGTTCTCCTACGAGCGTTCCCTGGATGTCCTCACGCAGGGCAAGGAGAACGGGATGATCGTGAAGTCCAACCTGATCCTGGGTATGGGCGAGACGGACGAGGAAGTCTACGAAGCCCTGTGCGATCTGCACGACGCCGGTTGCGACATCATCACCCTCACCCAGTACCTGCGTCCAGGCCCCACTTTCCACCCCATCGAGCGCTGGGTGACCCCGCAGCAGTTCGTCGACTTCTCCAAGCAGGCCGAGGAGATCGGTTTCCTGGGTGTGATGGCCGGTCCCATGGTGCGTTCGTCCTACCGCGCCGGCAAGCTGTGGGCTCGCGCCATGAAGAAGATGGGCCGCGAGATCCCCGAGCACCTGTCCCACATCGACGATTCGGGTTCGGCCAGCCAGGAGGCTTCCTCCCTGGTCGCCCGCCTGAGCTGAGCCCGCTCTCCCGGTACGACGACGCCGCCCGGCCGGGCGGCGTCGTCGTCCTGTGTCCGGCGCTGCCCGAGAACGCGTCACGGGCACCTGCCAGCGGTTAGAATGGCCGCAATCCCCTACCAGCAATCGCGAGGAACAAAAGTGTCACCTAGCACCTCATCCACAGCCCGTGCTGCCGAGCGCGAACGCAAGCGCGAGGATAGGCGCAAGCGCAAAGCGGCGAAGGGTCCGGGCATTTTCGCCCAGATGAAGCAAGTCTTCCAGATGACCAAGGAGCGGGAACCCAACATCCTGCTCTGGATGATCCTGCTGGGTCTCGGTGTGCTGCTGGTGTTCCTGCTCATCGGTGTGCTGCTCAACAACTGGCTCACGTGGCTGTTGATCGGTATTCCGTTCGGCATTCTGGCCGCGGTGATCCTGCTGTCGAGGCGAGCCGAACGTGCTGCCTTCTCCCGGATCGACGGCCAGCCCGGTGCAGCCGGCGCTGCCCTGTCCACTCTCAAGCGCGGCTGGATCATTGAGGAAGAACCCGCCGCCATGGATCCCAAGTCCAAGGATCTGCTGTTCCGCGTGGTGGGTCGCCCCGGCGTGGTGTTCGTGACCGAGGGTCCCGTGAACCGCGTGGACAAGCTGGTCAAAAAGGAACGTCGCCGCATTGGTCCCGTGATCCAGAACGTACCGATTCACGTGGTGAAGTCGGGTAACGGTGAGAGCCAGGTTCCGCTGAGCAAACTCGCCAAGCACCTGAAGAAGCTCGACAAGACCCTGACCAAGCAGGAAGTGCACGTGGTCTACAAGCGTCTGAACACGCTGCAGAACCGCTTGCCGATTCCCAAGGGCATTGACCCCATGAAGGCCCGCCCGGACCGCAAGGCCATGCGCGGGCGCTAAACCGCCCCGGGGTGATGCGCCGTCAGCTGGCGACGGTCAGCGAACCTTCACCAGAATGGTGCCCACGGCCCGATCGTGGAGCCCGCGCTGATCCTGGTCGTAAATGACCGGGGGGATCACCAGACACAGCAACAACGACCGAATGGCCGCTTTGCCGAAACCGGCGGGGCGGCCATTCATCGTCTGTACCTGCAGCCCCATGAGCCAATGACCAATGGTGCGGCCGAAGGCACCGACCAACAGCACATTGAGGACGAACAGCACGGCGAGGTTCATGAGCCCGTTCTGGTTCCACTGGGTCAGGAACAGGTTGGCAATGACCATGGCCAGGAGCCAGTCGAGGCACAGCGCGAAGAACCGCGGCACGAAGCGTGCCACCGACGCGGGGCCGTCAATGGGCCTGCCCAGCCGCTCCCCCGGATATTCATTGGTGCGCGAGGGGCCACCTTCGAGCCAAGAACCCAGATCCTGCCGTGAAATCATGCTCTCAGCCTATCTGCCCTTCCGGTATTGGACGTGCCAAGCCCAGTAGACTGAGGATGTACCGACCGGTCGGTGTTGTCCGGGATTCCAGGTCGGCCATGTGCGCGTGTGCCCTTGAACGTGTTACATGGTCGAAACATTGGTGTCACGGACGGGCAATGCCAGGTTCTTAGGATGGACATCAGAACCGAGCGCGGTGATCACCCCAGGGTGACACTGTCGCTGATCGGGACGCCCATACAGAAGGAGAACAGGTCCATGTTCCAGTCAGCCGAGGAAGTCCTCGCCTACATCAAGGATGAGGAAGTCGTTTTCGTCGACCTCCGATTCACCGATATGCCGGGTGTGCAGCAGCACTTCAACCTGCCCGCCAAGTCGGTGGACAACGATTTCTTCACCGACGGACAGTTGTTCGACGGTTCCTCCATCCGAGGCTTCCAGGGAATTGCTGAATCGGACATGCAGCTGATTCCGGATCCCACGTCCGCTTTCGTGGATCCCTACCGCGTGGAGAAGACCTTGGTGGTCACCTGCTCCATCGTGAACCCCCGCACCGGCGAGCCCTACCACCGCGATCCCCGCGGCGTGGCAGAGCGTGCCGAGGCCTACCTGAACTCCACCGGCATCGCGGACACCGCGAACTTCGCCTCCGAGGCCGAGTTCTTCGTCTTCGACGACGCTCGGTTCCAGGTTTCCCCGGAGAGCACCTTCTACAAGATCGATTCGGAAGAGGCTCCCTGGAATTCCGGCCGCAAGGAAGAGGGCGGCAACCTGGCCAACAAGACCCACACCAAGGGCGGCTACTTCCCGGTCTCCCCCGTGGACAAGCAGGCCGACCTGCGTGACGCCATGTGTGTTGCTCTGGACGAGGTCGGTTTGTTCGTGGAGCGTTCCCACCACGAGGTGGGCGCACCGGGCCAGGCGGAGATCAACTACCGTTTCTCCACCCTGACTGCCGCCGCTGACGACCTGCTGAAGTTCAAGTACGTCATCAAGAACACCGCGGACATGTTCGGCAAGACCGTGACGT
The DNA here is from genome assembly GCF_002295155.1 of Kocuria sp. WRN011. NCBI lineage: Bacteria > Bacillati > Actinomycetota > Actinomycetes > Micrococcales > Micrococcaceae > Kocuria > Kocuria sp. WRN011. The sequence continues at coordinate 144,003 of NZ_NSGI01000008.1, read as the reverse complement.
TCATGCCCAAGCCCGTCTACAACGACAACGGCTCCGGCATGCACTGCCACCAGTCCCTGTGGAAGGGCGGCGAGCCCCTGTTCTACGACGAGAAGGGCTACGCGGGCCTCTCTGACGTGGCACGTTGGTACATCGGCGGTCTGCTGGAGCACTCCTCCGCAGTGCTGGCGTTCACGAACCCCACGGTCAACTCCTACCGCCGCCTGGTCAAGGGCTACGAGGCACCGGTCAACATGGTGTACTCGCAGGGCAACCGCTCCGCCGGTATCCGTATCCCCATCACGGGCACCAACCCCAAGGCCAAGCGCCTGGAGTTCCGCGCACCGGACCCCTCCTGCAACCCGTACCTGGCCTTCGCTGCTCAGCTGATGGCCGGTCTGGACGGTATCCGTAACCGCATCGAGCCCGCGGATCCGATCGACAAGGACCTCTACGAGCTTCCCCCGGAGGAGGCCAAGGACATCAAGAAGGCCCCGGCCACTCTTGAGGAGGCCCTGGTGGCACTCGAGGAGGATCACGAGTTCTTGCTCGCCGGTGACGTGTTCACCGAGGACCTCATCGAGACCTGGATCGAATACAAGCGTGAGAACGAGCTCAAGCCGCTCTCGCTGGTGCCCCACCCCCTCGAGTTCGAGCTCTACTACGGCGTGTGATCCGCTGACTCAGCGGTGAACGAATTCGGCCCCGATCAACGTGAGTTGGTCGGGGCCTTTTCGTTTCCGGATTGCTCGTCATGCCGAGTTCGACGACGCCGCCGCGCCGGTCGACCTCATGGGCCTGGTTCGCGGCTGGTAGCCGGGGGCGCGGCCGGGCGGGTGGTGACGCCGCGGCGTCGTCGTGCGTGGTCCGACGGTGCGTGACGAACTCGCTAGATGATCGTGGTGCGCATGTCCGTGCGATAGCGGGAACGGAACAGGCGTTTGGTCGCGGGGTCGAAGAACCAGAGGTAGACGCCGAAGGTCAGCGCCACGATGGCGGAAATGACACGGGCGGAGATCAAGCTCAGATCGAGGTACGGGAACACGTCCAGCTGGTCGGCCACGGCGTAGATGGTGAAGAAGGCCGTCAGGAAGAACAGGGTGTCCAGCTGCCAGTCGCTGCGGATGCCGGTGATGGCGAACAGCGGGATCAGCCACACGACGTACCAGGCCTGGATCATGGGGGCCAGCAGGACGAGCGCGGCGAAGGCCCAGGCCAGGCGGCGGAAGATCTTGGCATCCCGGCCCACGAACATCAGGATCAGGACGATTAATGCGGACAGGACGGTGCCGATGGTGTGGACGACATCCATCCAGACCCGCCCGTTGGCGGTGAGTGAATCTCCGATGATCATCGCGAAGAACCCGATGAGTCCGATGGGTGCGTACCAGATGAACACCGTGCCCGGCGTGGACAGGGCCGCTACCCAGTCGAAGCCGAAGCCGTTGATCAGGCCCATGATCCCCAACAACGCCAATGAGTAGGCCAGCGTGAGCGTCCAGATATAGAACCGGCGCGGCCACGACGCACTGCGCCCGGCCCAGAGCAGTCCGATGAACGGTAGGAACACGAGCGTGATGGGCTTGATACCGATCGACAGTGTCACGAGCGTGGCGCCGATCATCCCGCCCTTCCAGTTACGTTGGATGGCTGCCGCGTAGATGCCGAACAGGGCGAGAGCGACCATGATGGCGTCGTTGTGGACGGCCGCAATGAAGTTGGTGAGAAACAGCGGGTTAGCCACGGACAGCCACAGGGCTCGGGCTGGGTTGACGCCGTGCAGCCGGGCCAGCCGAGGGATCACCCACATACACGCGATCACGGAGACCACGCACATGGCGCGGAACAGCAGGACCGAGGCGTCCGGGCTCGCGTTGGTGATCATCACCACGAGCTGTTCGAGCCACAGGAACACGGGGCCGTACGGTGGCGGAGACTCTGCCCACAGCTGGTCCGCGCCCAGCTGGAAAAAGTTCTCGATGGTCGACACACCGTACTCGTAGGGGTTCAGCCCACTCTGCATCACGCGGCCCTGACCGATGTACGAATACACATCGCGACTGAACAGAGGGACGGCGAACAACAGGGGCGCCGACCACGCCGTAATGGCCGTGAGGACCCACTTACCGGTTCCGTTTCTCCATTTATTGAGTTTCTGACCCAGGCGCAGCCACTCGCGCACCATGATCATGCTGCCAATGGCCAGCAACAGGATGGAGAGGACTACCCCGCCGGTTTCATAGCGCATCCAGATGATCAGCGGGTTCTGCCGCAGTGGGGAAACACTCGCGAGCCAGCCCACGCCCAGGGAACCGGCCAGCACCATGAGGGAGCCCAGAGTTCCCATGATCACGGTGCGCAGCGGGGACTGGGAGGTGTAGGCGGATCCCTGGCGGGTGGCCAGAACCGTGCCCGGGTGCGGGCCAGATTCGGGACGGCCAGCAGCCTCGGGGTTGCTCTCCACCGCATTGCCTCCAGATTGCCCGTCGCTCAGTCTTGTGTCTCACCCTACCGACGCCGCCGCGCGGGCAGACCTGCGAAAGGCCCCGGAACGGCGTCGGCCTGAATCCTATCGCGATGCGGGGGGCGCACGCGCCGGGGGCTCCGGCGCGGTAAGTTAGAGGACGTGTCTATTTCTAATCAGAGAATCGTGTGGATCGACTGCGAGATGACGGGCCTGTCCCTGTCCGACGACGCCTTGATCGAGGTGGCCGCGCTCGTGACGGACGATGAACTGAACGTCCTGGGCAACGGCGTGGACGTGGTCATCAAGCCGAGCGACGCCGCGCTGGAGCAGATGAACGACTTTGTGCGGAACATGCACGTGACCTCCGGCCTGCTGCCCGAGCTGCCCCAAGGCCTCGGAATGGAAGAGGCCGAGGCCGAGGTTCTCGATTACATCAAGGAATGGGTCCCCGAACCCCGCAAGGCGCCTCTGGGCGGTAACTCCGTGGGCACCGACAAGACGTTCCTCACGCGAGACATGCCCAACCTTGTGGATCACCTGCACTACCGCGTGATCGATGTCTCCACCATCAAAGAACTTGCACGCCGCTGGTACCCGCGAGCCTATTTCCAGGCACCGGAGAAGACCGGCAACCACCGCGCCCTGGGTGACATCGAAGATTCCATTGACGAGCTGCGCTACTACCGGCAGATCCTGTTCGCTGCGGAACCCGGTCCCAGTTCCGACGACGCTCGTAAAGTTGCGGCGTTGATCAATGCTTCCCGGACGCGTTCCGGAAACTCCTGACCACTCCCCTCCGCGTCGCGTGCCCGATGCGGAGTTAACGCAAACTTTGCGCTATAGTGGTCGTCGTTGCCCGCGCAGGTGTCACACCTCGTGACGGGTTACATGGTGGGCGTAGCTCAGTTGGCAGAGCGCCTGGTTGTGGTCCAGGAGGTCGCGGGTTCAACCCCCGTCGTTCACCCCGTATAACGAGGTCCGAACTTTCGTCAGGACAGTGTCATGACGATGAGTTCGGACCTCGTTCTCGTTGTCCGGTGCGGCTCTCTACTCGAGGTGGCGACCATGTGGGCACTTGCCGGGCACGTTCCACATCCTCATCCCGCGCTACATCATGGACGGTGTTAGTGGGAATGCCGGGACTGCGCCAGATTCTCTGCCGCCCGACGGCGCAGGACGGCTCGTTCGCTCGCATTCCTGGACAACTTTGCTGCCTCCGCGAACGTCTCACTGGCCATCCTGTGCTGCCCAGACCGTTCGAAGAGATCTGCGCGCACGCTCGGGACGAGTGGCGAATCACGGAGCGCTGCAGAATCAAGTGCGTCGAGCACGGCCATGCCGGCCTCCGGACCGAACGCCCGTCCATAGGCGACGGCCCGGTTGACCTCGATGGTCGGCCCCGGAGCGGCGCCGGCCAAGAGATCGTACAGCATGGCGATTCGGCGCCAATTCGTGTTCTCGGCGTGTTCTGACCTGGCGTGCTGCGCTGCGATCGCAGCCTGGAGGAAATACTGCCCCACGGGTTGTCCCGTGGCCGCAAGGTGTTCGGCCTGCTGCAGAGCTACTAAACCTCGCTGGATCATCGACTGGTCCCATCGTGTTCGATCCTGAGATTCCAGGAGCACGGGCTCCCCGTGGTCGTCGAGACGGGCCGCGAACCGGGAGGCCTGAAGCTCGAGGAGCGCTTGCAGTCCGAGGACTTCGGGCTCGTCACGAGCAACCGAGCTCAATAAGCGCGCCAGCCTCAGGGCTTCCGTGGCCAGTGCTGGTCGCATCCAGTCCTCACCGGCAGTTGCCGAATATCCCTCATTGAAGACCAGATAGATCACGGCCATGACGTCACCAAGTCGTTGTGCGGGTGCCTCACCTGTGGGCAACTCGAAGTCTGCGCCGGCGTTGGACAGTGACTTCTTCGCACGAGAGATGCGCTGGCCCATGGCGGTTTCCGTGGTCAGGAAGCCCCGGGCGATTTCGCTTGTCGTGAGGCCGCCGACCAAGCGCAGTGTCAATGCCGCCCTAGAAGCGGGGCTGAGCTTGGGATGGCAGCACAAGAACATCAGCCTCAGGACATCGTCCTCGATGAAATCCACGGCACTTTCGAGGTCGGTCATATCGTCCTCCCCAGGCGGGGCGTGTTCGAGTTCGCTGACCTTGCGGTTGAGTGCCTCTGCTCGCCTGAAGTGATCGATGCCTCGCCGCTTTGCCGTGGTCATCAACCAGGCTGTGGGGTTGTCCGGGACACCCATTGCAGGCCACTGTTCCAGTGCAGCCACCAAGGCGTCCTGTACGAAGTCGGCTGCAAGCTCCACGTCGCGGGTCATCCTGGTGAGAGCGCCGACGAGGCGGGCCGAATCAGCCCGCCACGCGGTATGGACGGCCTCAATGGGGTTGTCGGGGACGGCTTTCTCCGCCATGAGGCCAGTGTAATGAAGGCGAGTCAGTCGCCGGATTCCTCCGGGCCTGTGGAGATCTGGCGCATGGTAGTGATGACGGTGACCTCGGGCCAGTACTTCGCGTGCAGCTCAGCGAACTTCTCCTGATCGGCCACTGCTTCCTCAAGCGAGTCGTATTGCAGGATGGACCAACCACCGACAACCTCTTTGACTTCCGCGTACGGCCCGCCGACCCGGCTGATCTCGCCGTTCCGCACGACGAAGTTCACCGCATCCTCCGTGCCGTACAGCCCACCCCCGTCGAGAAACACGCCGTTGGCCACCCGTTCGCCGATGTGTTCATCCATTGCGTCGAACAACGCCTGCGGAGGTGTTCCAATGTTCTCTTCCATCCTGACGAATCCCATGAATCGCGGCATCGTGATCACTCCTGTTGATTGTTGGTGAGATGCTGTGCACACCTATGTCGAATGACCAATACGGTTTTCGACATCCTCCTCAGAAGATTTTTCGACCATCTTTTCTTCACAGCGATTTGGTCATCCGGATCTCGTATTGATTGTCGCGGACGGGATCACGCTGTCCAGTGGCCTTGAATCCAATACGCCCATAGTCCAGGATCGCGGCCGGATTGTTGTCTACGACGCTACGTATTTAGAACCGGATCGGAATGGGGATGCCTCCGCAGCAGCAGACGCCGTTTACTCGGGGGCGCTCCCTCCCGAGCATCATCGCGGCTTGATAGCACGCGGCGAACTGGATCATGGTCGGGACAACACCGCGCATCACCCCGCGCTCGGCAATGATGTTTCGGATCACCCCTGAGCAGGAGTCTTGGCCTCGAGCCACGAGGTAGGCGCAGCTGAATCCCTTACGCGGAGACAGATACCGCTGGTACCCGCGGATAGCGAGGTCAACGCCCTTGCGAGGAGCGGAAGTAACCAAACTTAGTGTCGTCATGGTGCAACCCTAGCCCTCACGCTCGAGTTCTTGGGAGATCACGGCTCCCCTGAACCACGGACGCCCGGTGTGTTAGCGGTCATGGATCAGTGCCTCTGCCGTTTCGTAGCGACCGCGGAATGCCAACGCGATGAGTCTGCTGCCGAGCGTGAAAGCGAAGAGGAGCAGGACGAGACCCGCATAGGTCACGAGTTGTAGCCGCGGTGCTAACAATGGCCCCATGTCGCTGAGCACCAGAGCCGTGCCACATGCTGCGAATGTCGCCGTGAGTACGGCCAGCACGAGTTGCTGGACCAGCCCACTGAGAAACCGCTCGCCGTGCGTGTCCGAAACCAGGCTCATCCGCACCCCGAGGTTCGGTCGATCGACACGATCAATGATGGACCGTACGTGTTCGGGCAACCCTTGCGCCAAGCTGGCCACGGTGACGAGTTGCTCGTGTGCTTGTTCGACCAGATTCTCCCGATTGAATCCAGCGCGCACCACAATTCCAGCACGATCACGTACCAAGCCGACCACATCGATAGAGGGGCTGAGGAGCCGCAGAGTGCCTTCCAACGAACTGATCGCACGAAACGCCGCGGCAAGCGGCGGTGGAACACGCAGTCGATGGTCGAGAGCGATGGTGAAAAGTTGCCCCAGCAATTCATCAACGGGGATACCCCCGACTCTCATGACCAGGTCGGCCATCTGGCGTTTCAACAATGCCATGTTCATGTCTTCGGGTGCTTCCAGCAGCGCTGTGAGTCGTTTTGCCGCCGCGGCGCCGTCCTGCCGGTTGATGGACAGCAGTAGCGACACCAAAGCAGTCCGCAGTCCTCGGTCCATGCGGCCCACAGACCCGAAATCGAGGAGCCCGAGACGCCCATCTGTCAAGAGCAGGACGTTGCCGCCATGGAGGTCCGCGTGAAAGATGCCATCCACGAAAATCTGTTGCATCACCACGTCGACGAGCGACTCCGCCAACTCGACTCTGATTTCGGGGCTCAGGTCGGCGATCTCCTGTGCCGCACTCGTGAGGGGAACGCCATGGAGTTGTTCCATGGTCAGGACGCGATGGGTTGACTGGTCCGGAAAAGCCCTGGGAATGACCACCATGTCACTCCCGCGCAGCGTCGTCAGATTGTGGAGTTCGACTCGGTAGTCAAGTTCTTCGTCGAGGGAGCGGTGGAAACCAGCGGCCAGGTCTTTTGTTCCCAACCTGCGTGCCCACGCGGCGCGGCGCTCAGTCAGTGCGGCCAGATGGTTGATGATGTCCAGGTCACTGCGAACCAGGCCATGGGCTCCCGTCCGTTGAATCTTGACGACCACCGGTTCCCCGCTCACAAGAGTTGCGGTGTGCACTTGTCCCACGGAGGCCGCCGCCAGGGGCAGCGGATCGACGTCTGCGAATACCTCGCCCGGTTCTCTGCCTAACTCCTCGCGGAGAGTGCGGTGAACCGCCGGCCATGGTTCTGGGGGACCTGGCTGTGCAAGCGCGAAAGTTCTTCGATATACCGCCGAGGCAGCAGGTCCGGTCTGGACGCCAACGACTGACCGAGCTTGATGAAGGTCACGCCACCCTCGGTCAGTGCCTCCCTCAGTGAGGTGGCGGTGTCACGCCGGGTCCTCGAGCCTCCCGCCACGGCCGGAGCAGAGCGTGAAAGGAAACGGATCAAGCCGTGGCGAGCCGCAATGCCGAGGATGCTCAGATACCGCCGAACACGGCGTAACCAACCGGGCAACCCCCGGATCAATTCAACGGGCCCTGCTACCGACCCGGTTGGGAACACTGCCTCGGCAACTGCCAGGATGCTGATCAGGAACACCAACACCCAGGCCCCGTAGAGTAAGGCCACCATGGTCGCGGCGAGCGGGTGGGTCACGCCGTTCTCCACGGTTTGGATGCCGATCCATTCCAGGATTTGCCCCAAAGGTGAGAAAGCCGCGAGGGTGGCTATCGCTGAGAGGAACAGGGTTCGAGGCCATCCCACCGCAACTCCCAGCAATCTCCGGGCGATGACCGTGATCACCACCGTATTGAAGATGGTTGCCAAAAGGACGATCACGGCGGCCATCAGGCTCAGTCCCCGAGTGCCAATACCGCGGTAGAACTGGCAACGACCACGGCGGGTAGCCATTCGGGAACGGTGTCCCACAAGTAAGGACGCACGAAACCATAGGGCCCGTCTGCGGCGGCGATCCTGACGAGTTGCCTGCGTTTTTCCGTGACTCGTCCGTATCGAAGCTGAGCGAGTTCACTCAATCGTTCATGGATCTCGTCGTTGATGTGAGCAACCGCCTCCCTGCAAGAGTCCGGGGTGTTCTCAACCAACCGTTTTTGCCGGAACAGCGCCATCGATGCCGCATCCTGCGGATGATCGCGAGTGAAAGTCACCACGCTCTCAGCCATTCCCAGGAGGGCCTTCTCCGGGTCCTCGCTGCGCCCGGCCGCCAGATATACCTCGTGAAAGCGGCGCACACTTCGGAGCCACAAATGGACCAACAACTCTTCTCGGGAACCGAAGCGGTGATAGATCGACCCGGTCGGCGCGCCCACTCTGGCGGCGATGCTGGCGATTCGCACTGCTGACCCGTGATTGCGAACTTCCTCCGCAGCGGCGTCCAAAATGCCGTCAGTAGTGAATTTTGCCAAGGCCATGGCGCAAGCGTACCCCTTGACGAACCAAACATCTAGAATCTATGCTCTAGATTATTCATTCCAGTAAGCGGCTCTTACGCTCACTCATTACTGCCTTGCGGAAGGACCCGTCATGGGACCTGTCTCGATAGCCGCTCTCAAGCCCTTGGCACCACCCGCAACACCGTTCATCAAAGTCATTGGTATTCTCATCGCCCTCTGGTGCGCAGCGTTCGCAGTCATCAACATTTGGTTCGAATCCAGTGACTACTTCGCCCAAGGCCCCCATGCAGCCGACGCCGCCGCCCTGTCCGTTGTGAACTGGTACGTCGTGGCCGTCAAAGTTCTGGGCATCGCCGTTGCACTACTCGCCATACGGCAGCCCCGTTCAGCCCGCACGGCCACGCTTGTCGGCATGACGCTCTGGGCGGCCTTCGCCACCATCGGTATTTACGTTGTGGGCAGCCTCGTTCAAATCATCACCATGCTGGTCGGAATAATGGGAGACCCGTCCAAGCTCACTCTCGGCTCAGTGGGCTATGTGCTCGCATTCAGTGCGGCAGGCACCGGATTCGGGATTCTCGCCGTCTCCTACAAACGACGAACCAGCCTGAGGACTTTCGCGGTCGTGCTGGGCATTCTCGGCGCGCCCCTGATGCTCGGGAGCATCCTGGTGTTTCTCCCCGCTCTGCTCCGTATGGCAGGTCTGCTATCCAGCTGACGACGGCGCCTCGAGACTCGCACTCGCGCGTCTCGCCGAGAAAGGAACAAGTCCGTTGTTCCCATTAATCGTGCTCGTCCTCACAACTATCGGCGCGCGTCAGTTCGGCATTCTCTTCGACGTGGAATACCTCTTCGCATGGCCTAACGCCCTGGCTGTCGGGCTATCCGTCATGCTGCTTTTCACCGCGAGCGCGCACTTTTTTCAGCCTCGCCGGAATGCTCTGATCGAGATGGTTCCGTGGGCACTGGGGCGCCCGAGAGTGTGGGTAACGTTTACCGGCGTCCTGGAGATACTTGGCGCCATCGGACTCCATGTACCCGTGACTCGAACTGTCGCGGCCATCTCTCTGGCTCTGCTCTTCGTGGCGATGTTCCCGGCCAACATTCGGGCCGCTCAGAACAACACGGGTCTATCCAGCATGAAGCTGTCCTTACGAGTTCTGGTCCAAATGGTCTTCGTGGTTGCCTGTCTGATCGTCGCCTGAACCGACGTCGCTCGTGCTCACTCGAACGTTATAAACGCGGCCACCCAGGCCATGTGGTCACTGGCGTCTTGGGAGTGGCCAAATCCCGCTTCTAGCGTGTTGAATATGTAGTTGGGGACATTTGTCCCCTAAAGCGCTTACATGAGGGAGAGCATGAACACGCAGACTGAACCGCAGATCTCACGCAGATCGATTGCCAAGGGTGTCGCGTGGGCCACGCCCACTATCATTGCCGCGAGTGCGGCCCCGGCGTTCGCGGCGTCTCCGCCCGATTGTTTGTACACGGTTGACATGTCCTCTGTAAACACGACGTCGGGCACGCAAACTTACGTAGCCAGAAATCAGAGGACAGGTCGTGTCCTCACCTTTACGGCTTCAAGCACCATGAATGGCACCACAGGCACGCCCGTCAACATGACCAACGACATGTTCGCTCGAGGTGCGTCGTCAAGTTGCGGTTCCGACAGCACGATCAACTCTAGTTTCCAGCAAAACGGCCTCATGCTGGCACAGTACGCAACGGGAGCAAACACTTGCTCGGCCACGAGGACGAGTTCCTCTCAAACCGTCAACTTCACCATCACCGACCAGAGGACCGGCCAGACCATTCCCAGTGAGAGTATTGGCGGAGGTTCAATGACCGTGGTCGATATCAGCTCTCAAGCCACCGGTGTCACACCCGCGAACTGGCGGCAGTACTGGGACCAGGTGACGTTCTCCAGTTCCGCCACGCGGACCGGGGGCACGAACACCGGCTTGAACGCGACGAGCGGCACGACTTTTTACGTGACCGGTAATAACCAGGTGTCTGCATCCACGAAGGTCACCGATAACTTCTCTTTCACGAAGTTCCCCACCACGGTCACTTATGGACAGCGCGGCTCCTACTACGGCGTGCAATTCATTCAGTTGAGGAACATCCAGTTCTACGGACCCTGCTGATTCTGAAATGCATTCTGCGCGGCTGAAATTGTGCCGGTTAGACTCAAGGCACACATGGCGGTGGGGGCCGCGAGCATCGCCGATCCCCGTAGCTACCTCCAGCAGTCAGGAGTTCCCATGTCTTTCAAGCTCAACCCGTATCTCCGTTTCCACGGCAAAGCCAAGGAGGCCATGGAGTTCTACCACGGTGTCTTCGGCGGGCAGCTGACGATGACCACAATGGGTGAGATGCAGTCTGACCTGCTCGGTCCGGACGCCGAAAGGATCATGCACGCGCAGCTCGACACGGACCACCTCACCCTGATGGCCTCGGACGGTTTCGAGGATGCAGAACCGGCACACACCGAGTCCAATGTCTCGCTGGCGCTCACCGGAACCGATGAGGCAGCCCTCCGCAGTTTTTGGGACGGCCTATCCTCGGACGGGACTGTGACACAGCCGCTGGTCGACGCACCGTGGGGCGGGGCCTTCGGCATGGTGGTGGACCGCTTCGGCACGGACTGGATGTTCAACATCCAGCCCGCACCGACAGCACAGCGGAACTGATCCCGTTTACGGCTTGAGCACCACCTTGATGCACCCGTCGCTCTTCTCCTGGAACATCTTGTAGGCCTCGGGGGCATCCTCCAGGGACACCCTGTGAGTTGCGAAGTGATCCAGGCCCAAAGTGTCATCGGGTTCGGAGGCAATGGCTAAGAGGTCATCGGTCCACTGCTTCACGTGACATTGCCCCATGCGCATGGTGATGCCCTTGTCGAACATGGTCATCAGAGGCATGGGATCAGCCATGCCCCCGTACACGCCCGACAGCGACACGGTACCGCCGCGCCGCACCGCATTGATCGCGGTGTGCAACACCTCGAGCCGGTCGATGCCAACATTCTCGATTGCCGCACGACCCAGTGGCTTAGGGAGTCTTGCAGCCCCGGCGATGATTTTTTCGGAGATGGGGTTACCGTGCGCTTCCATGCCCACGGCATCGACGACGCCGTCCGGCCCCCTGCCGTCCGTCATTTCTTGAAGTGTTGCGGCAATGTCCTTGACTGTACGCCGGTCCACGGTTTCAACGCCCCATGACTGGGCCAGTTCGAGGCGCTCGTCCACGAGATCCACGCCAATGATCCGATCCACGCCCATGTGCTTGGCGGAACGAACGGCCATCTGGCCCACAGGCCCCAGACCAATGACGGCCAAGGTGTCACCGGGGCCCACATTGGCCCACTTCACGCCCTGCCACGCGGTGGGCAGGATGTCGCTGAGGTAGAGGAACCGCTCATCGGAGTACGTCTCGGGAAGCTTGACCGGCCCGAAGTCTGCGTGGGGAACACGCACCATTTCTGCCTGGCCACCGGGTACGGAGCCGTAGAGGGACGAGAAGCCGAACAGCATGGCGCCCTTGTTCTTGGACTTCACCTGAGTGGTCTCGCACTGTGCGTAAAGCCCACGGTCGCACATCCAGCATTCGCCGCACCCAATGGTGAAGGGGACCACCACGCGGTCCCCCGGTTTGAGGTTGGTGACCTGCTCCCCTACTTCTTCCACGATGCCCATGAACTCGTGACCAAGTACATCGCCGGGCGAGAGATACGGGCCCAGCACTCCGTAGAGATGCAGGTCCGAACCGCAGATCGCAGTGGAGGTGACCCGGACGATTGCATCCTTGGGGTGCTGGATGACGGGGTCGGGAACGGATTCGACTCGGACGTCGCCGAGGCCTTGCCAAGTAAGTGCACGCATTACGATCAGTTTACTGATCATCAGTCGCCTTTGCAACACCTCAGCGAAAGTTCCCTGTGAGCGAAGTCCTTACATGATCGGTCGGCTCCCATAGACTGGCCCAATGGTAAGCACACTGAAGACTGCACTCGTGCCCGGCGGATCGCGAGGACTCGGTCTGCTCGTCAGCCGCGAACTCCTGGACCGTGGTTTTGCCGTGGCCATCGCAGCGAGAGACGACGCCGAGCTCGCTCGCGCTCGTGACCAGCTGTCCGAACACGGCACAGTCAAGGACTACGTCTGCGACGTTCGCGATACCGAGGCGGTCCAAGGCCTGGTGCACGACGTCGAACGAGATCTGGGCCCCATTGACGTTCTCATCACCGTGGCCGGGATCATCCAGACCGGCCCGCTCGAAGCCGTCACCCTCGAACATTTCCGGGACGCCATCGACACCATGACGTACGGCCCGATTCACTGCGCTCTGGCAGTGCTACCGAGCATGAGGGGTAGGCGCTCCGGACGGATCGGAACAGTGGCCTCCGTCGGCGGGCTGGTGTCCCCGCCTCATCTGCTCCCCTACGCGACCGCCAAGTTCGGTGCCGTGGGATTCAGCGAAGGCCTCGCCGTGGCGTTGGCTGGTTCCGGGGTAACGGCCACCACGATCGCACCCGGCCTCATGCGCACCGGGTCCCATGAACGGGCCTTTTTCACGGGTCAGTCGGAGAAGGAGTACGCGTGGTTCGGCCCCGCTGCGTCTTTGCCAGTGCTGTCCATGAACGCGGAACGTGCAGCCCGAATCGTCGTTGACGGCGTACTGGCCGGCAAACCCACAGTTCTGGTCGGCTGGCTGCCCAAGGTCGCGCATCGGGTCCACGGTCTCGCACCGGGGCTGACCACGCGAGCAATGGGCATTGCCAACCGGCTGCTTCCGGGAGCACGTCCGGAACAGTCGGATCTCCGGGAAGGCCGCGAGGCGGCGTCGGGCCTTAACTCGAAGGTCGTGAAAGTACTCACCACCTTGGGTTCCAAGGCGGCTCGCAAGAACAACGAACGCGGATAAGGCCCGCGCGAGGTCAGCAAAGAAGCCGGTGTCACGCCTAGTCTGCGTGACACCGGGTTCTTTTGTTGGTCAGTGAGTGGTCGACGAGGCCGTACCCGGTGCGGGGGTCGCTGCCTTACCGGGCTTGCTCGGCACGAGCTTGAGACCGACCACCGCGGCGATAATGCCGGAAATGAAGATGATCTTCCCGAGCGAAACGCTCTCGCTGCCGGTCGCCATCGCGTAGACCACCGTCAACGCGGCGCCGATGCCGGTCCACACGGCATACGCGGTTCCGATGGGAATGTGTTTGGCAGCCCAGCCGAGTCCCGCCATGCTCACGGCGAGTGCTGCGAAGAACACGATGCTGGGTGCGAGCTCACTCAGGCCGTTGGATTCACCGAGCGCGGTGGCCCACACGGCTTCAAAGACGGCGCTGATCAGAAGCACGATCCATGGCATGTCAGCTCACCACCTTCAGGCCGATCACGGAGCTGACCAACAGCACGAGCAGTAGCACCCGTGCGGTCGTTGGACTTTCATAGCCCTTCACGAAGCCCCAGATCACGGTGAGAGTTGCGCCAATTCCTACCCAGACTGCGTAAGCCGTACCGGTCGGCAGAGACGTCATCGCCCACGCGAGACCGGCCATGCTGAGGGCCATGCTGACGGCAAAAATGAGGGTCGGGATTTTACGTTTGAATCCGTGCGATGCTCCAAGAGCGGCCGCCCAGACCGCTTCGAGCATTCCGGACAGAACAAGAATGATCCACGCCATGACATGCGTCTTTCCGAGTCAGTCTTGTCGTGGTGCGGGTACTGCTCCCTCGTCCGCGAGCCCTGCTGCCGGGCTCCAATCCAAAAATTAGCAAATGCTCCTACGGTTTTCTACCCAGATTGGGCATGACGTACCTCTCCGTCGGCCGCCGCAAGAGTACGAGCGGCACAGCAGCTTTCGACGCCGCTCCGGTCACCTTCCGCGAAGCGCGGTGTTCCCTCCTCAAGCGGGTGGTCACGACCCGTTCTGTTCCGATCCACGACGGCGCACCAACACCACCCGGTACAAGATCCCAGCGGCGACCAGAATGACTCCTCCGATGATGGATGCGATCGGCAAGGTCGCCACCAACACCAGACACAACAGCGCGCCGATGATCTGCACGATCGTGGGATACATCCGCGCCACACGACCCTGGGTGTAGGCGGAGACGTTGGCCACGAAGTAATACAGCAACACCCCGAAGGACGAGAAACCAATCGCCCCGCGCAGGTCCATCGTCAGCACCAAAACGATCACCACCGCACCCAGAACCAGTTCCGCACGGTACGGAACGCTATGCACGGGGTGCACCGCGGACAGCCACGCCGGTAGGTCACGGTTGCGGGCCATGGCCAGACTCGTGCGCCCAATTCCGGCGATCAACGCCAGCAACGCCCCCAGGGCCGCGGCCGCCGCACCAATGCGGACGACGACGCTCGTCCACTCCCAGCCGCCGGCCGCGGCGACGTCCGCGAGCGGCGTCGTCGTGGTTGCGAGGTGTGAGGCGCCCAGGGTCGAGAGGGCGACCAACGCGATGACCGCGTAGACCGCGAGCGCGCCGAACAGGGCAACGAGGATCGCACGGGGAATGGTGCGGGACGGGTCGCGGACTTCTTCGCCCATGGTGGCGATGCGCGCGTAACCGGCGAATGCGAAGAACAGCAGCCCCGCGGACTGCAGGATGCCGTAGAACCCGGAGGGGGCGCCGTCGCCGGTCAGTCGGGATGCATCCGCCTCGCCGGAAACCAATCCGGCGACCACCACGAAAGCCAGGACCACGAGCACGATCGAGACGATGATCTTGGTGAGTCCCGCGGTGCGCGTGACCCCGAAGTAGTTGACCGCAACCAATGCGGCCACCGCGAGCGCCGCCACGGGCCGTTCCCACCCTGCCGGCGCCGCGTACGCGGCGAAGGTGAGCGCCATGGCCGCGCAGCTGGCGGTCTTGCCGATCACGAAACACCAACCGGCCATGAAGCCGGCCCACGACCCGAGTTGCTCGCGCCCGTAGACGTAGGTGCCGCCGGACGTTGGATACTGCGCGGCGAGTTGCGCGGAGGAGGTCGCGTTGCAGTAGGCAACTACTGCCGCAAGGGCCAGGCCGATGAGCAGTCCCGAACCGGCCGCCGCGGCAGCCGGCGCAAAGGCGGCGAACACGCCGGCGCCGATCATTGATCCCAGACCGATAGCGACCGCGTCGCCCAGACCGAGTCGTCGTTGCAGGGCGCCGGAGTTGGTCATAGTCAGGGCAGGTCCACTTCTAGGAGTCGGTCATCACCGTCCTGCGGTTGACCGCGCCCATCCGTGTTGTTGGTCAGCAGCCACAAGGCGCCGTTCGGTCCGGGCACGGCATCGCGCAGGCGGCCGTACGCGTCCTGAAAGTAGTCGGTCGAGGTGTCCGGGGAGTTAACGGGCACGGCGCGCAGCACCCGTCCGCGCAGGTTGGCGATGTACAGCGTGTCCCCCACCCGTGACATACCGCTCGGGCTCGCCTCGCTGGTCTCCCATTGCTGCACGGGGTCCACGAACTCGTCCCGCTCCGCGATGCCTTCTACCTCTGGCCACCCATAGTTGGCGCCGGGCTCGATCACATTCAGTTCGTCCCACGTGTTCGCTCCGAACTCGCTGGCGAACATGGTGCCGTCCTCTGCCCAGTCGATGCCCTGCACGTTGCGGTGACCCAGGCTGTACACGGGCGAACTTTCGTGGGGGTTGTCGTCGGGAACGGTACCGTCCGGCATCAGGCGCAGGATCTTGCCGGCCATCGAGTTCGGGTCCTGGGCTTCGCCACGCTCCCCTGCGTCCCCGACCGCGACGTAGAGCATGTCGTCCGGTCCGAACTTGATGCGCCCGCCGTTGCGGACGCCCGCCGACGGGAGTTCGTCCAGGATGACCTCACTCTCGCCGAGAATCAGCGACCCTCGCTCGCCCGTGACCGTCCACCGAGTCACTCTGTTGCCGTTGCCCGTGGTGGCGTAGGAATACAGGTCACCGTTGGGGCCGGCCGTCAGCCCCAAGAGTCCGCATTCTCCCCCGGCCATTACTTCAGGCTGTTCCCCCACGGTCCGGCTTCCGCCGTCCGGCAAGATTTCCAGAATGCGGCCGCTGTCCCGTTCGCTGATCAGCGGGGCGTCCTCGAGGAACGTCACGGACCACGGCGCTTCCAGGTCGTTGACGACGGTGTTCGCGTCGCCGAGCGGGCGGTACCCCGTGTCATCCGTTCCATCATGGGGCATGGGAGAAGCCGGTGGCTCCCCTCCCGTGAGTGGGCCGCAGCCGCTCAGAACGAGCGCAGCCACGAGAAGGGATACCACCGGCTTCTTGATCATCAGTTCAGTCCTTGGTCAGGGAGCTGAGAACGTGTCCGGTCAGTTTAGAAGACCGGCTTGCCTCCGGTGACACCGATCACGGTGCCGGACACGTAGGAGGCCTCAGCCGGGCTGGCCAGGAACACGAACGCGCCGGCCAGTTCGGACGGCTGACCCGCACGCCCCAGAGCGGTGTCTCCGCCGAAAGCGGGCATCGACTCGCCGGCCTTGGTCGCGGGCTGGAGCGGAGTCCAAATGGGGCCCGGTGCCACGGCGTTGACGCGGATACCCTTTTCACCGATCTCGTTGGCCAGGTTGACAGTGAAGTTGTTGATCGCGGCCTTGGTCGAGGCGTAGTCGATCAGGTTCTCCGAGGGATCGTAGGCCTGGATGGAGCTCACGTTGATGATGCTCGAGCCGTCCTTCAGGTACTTCAACGCCTGCTGAGACACCCAGAACAGGGCGTACAGGTTGGTCTTGAACACACGGTCCATTTCTTCGGTCTTCAGACCCTGCAGACCACCGTCGCGGCGAGCCCACTGGAAACCGGCGTTGTTGACTACGATGTCCAGGCCACCCAGCTGGGATGCTGCATCGTCAACGACACCGCGCGCTGCCTGCTCATCACGCAGATCTGCGGGCAACAACACGGCCTTGCGGCCAGCCTTCTCGATCCACTGCTTGGTGTCCTCGGCGTCGGACTGTTCCTCGGCGAGGTAGTTGATGGCAACATCCGCGCCCTCTCGCGCGTAGGCAATGGCGACGGCGCGACCGATACCGGAATCGCCTCCGGTGATCAGCGCCTTCATACCTTCGAGCCGACCGCGGCCGGCCCAGCTTTCTTCACCGTGGTCGGGCAGCGGGGTCATATCGGTGGTCAGACCGGGAGGGGCTTGTTCCTGCGTTGGGAATCCGCCTTCTTCTCCGGCGAGTTCACGGGCGGCTTTGTCTGCAGCAAATTGATCAGTCATATGACTATTCTGCCCGGTCAATCTGAGTGCTTCCACCACCTCAAGGGTGAAATCAGGAACGCGCGACCTTGGGCTGCATGCCGTTCTGCACGCCCCAGAGCACCGCTTGGCTGCGCCGCTCGACGCCCATCTTGCGATACGCGGACCGGATGTAGGACTTGACGGAGTTGATGCTCAAATAACACGTGCGGGCGATTTCATCGTTGGTGGCACCCTGTGTGATCAGAGCTACGACCTCTGCTTCGCGGGGTGACAGTCCGGCGTGTCGTCCCGGCCAGTCGGCGATCTCGATGTCTTCGTTCGTCGGTTCCGGCATGACCACGCGTTCGCCTTCGTGGATTCTGACCAGCGCTTCTGCCAACTGATCGGCCGTAAGTTCTTTCGACAAATACCCGTGGACCCCCAGGGCCAGAGCTTTGTGCACCTGATCCTCGGCTACGTTCCAGGTGTAGATGACCAATTTCCGGTTCTGCACGTCCTCAAGCAACCGTGACACGTCGTACTCGCCGCGGTCACGAGCGGCGAACGCATCGAACAGCACGAGGTCCACAGCGTGACCTGGGATTTCGCCGGAGTCCAACTCGTTCACCACGAGTCGGTCATGGTTTTGGAGCATTCGCGCCACACCCTGAATGACCACCGGGTAGTCGTTCACGAGCGCGAGGGTAATTGCAGCAGACTGATCTTCCACGTGAACGACCTTAGTGGCAAGTGCTCCTTAAGTGCTATCGCGGTTGATCCGCAGCCCGCCAATGACCGGCTTCATGCGTTAGGTGCCCCGTGTCGAGCATGTCATTCAGCC
The DNA here is from genome assembly GCF_002295155.1 of Kocuria sp. WRN011. Taxonomy (NCBI): domain Bacteria; kingdom Bacillati; phylum Actinomycetota; class Actinomycetes; order Micrococcales; family Micrococcaceae; genus Kocuria; species Kocuria sp. WRN011. The sequence goes on along the minus strand of NZ_NSGI01000008.1, from coordinate 125,555 downwards.
AGCCCTCCATAGGGTCGAATCCCCACTTCTCGCGGAAGATGTTGGCGTTGCGGGCAATGGACGCCGCGTGCTGGACCGGCGGAGTCACCGTGGGGTGGTACTGGTGGTAGGCGCAGGCCCGGCCACTCCACCACATGGTCCCTCCGGCCGCGGCCAAGCGCTGGCCGAAGTCCGTGTCCTCTCCCCCGTACCCCACATAGGCCTCATCGAACCCGCCGATCCGGTTCCAGCTCTCGACCGTGGAGGCGATATTGAGCGACCACAGCATTCGGGGATCGGCAGGTTCCAAGGAGTCGCCTGGTGGGATCCGCCGCGCCGGGTGGTCCCGGCCCAATTCCGCTACGCCGCTGGCGGTGTAGTCGGCCTCGGTCATGCCTTCAGGTAGGTACTTGACCCGGCCGCTGATCACGGCGGTGCGTGTCCCGGTCTCTGCCAACGCGCCCGCGTAGTCGCCGATCAGGTCGCGATCCGGTAAACAATCCACGTCCAGCAGCACTACGGCGTCCGCACCGAGTTCCGCTGCCTTGGCCACGCCCGCGTTCCGCGCCACCGCGAGGTGAAGTTCTTCGGTGGGCTCCATCGCGACGACGACGCCGCGGCCGTTCTTGTTCTCGGCCACCAGGCCAGAGATCTTGGGATCGCCCATGCTCACCACCACGTGGAACTCCGGCTGGGGCGCCAACCGTGACACCCATCTCAACTGTCGTCGGAGGTGCTCGTGGCGACCGCGGACGATCGTGATCAGCGCGGTTCGCACGTCAACGCCACATCGTCGAGTCGTTCAATAGCCTGGGCCGCGCGGCGCGCTCCGCAGTCATAGCGCCAGCGTGCCCAGCCGGAACCTCCGCGTTCCCGCGCGTTCTCCAGGAGGCTGTGCCACTCATCCGGCTCCGGCCAGTGATCCAGCGCGGTGCACACCCCGGCCTTCTCGAGCGCGCGAGCGGTTGCGTGCTGTTCGTCGAAGGGCCGCGGCTGTGCGATGACCACTGCGGGCCGGGCCGCCGCGGAGAGCTCTGCCACGGCGTTGTTCCCGGCGTGGCTGACCACCACATCTGCCGCTTGCAGGTCGGCCCACAGGTCCGGTGACGGGTTGGCAGGGCTGCGCACGGTCCAGTCCCAGTCCGGCGTGGCCAGCCGCGCCCGGTCGATGTCGTTATCGGTGACGTCGGTGCCGCCGCCGCCCCAGACCACCAGGACCTTGCGCCGGGAATCGGACCGGGCGACGTCGTCAGTGGTTGCTACCGGCGTGACCGCGAGGTGATCGAACCGCGAGATAGCGCCCGCGAACACGGTTTTCTCGGTCCACTCGCGCGGCCAATAGTCCTCGGCCGACTCCGCCGTCCACGGGGCCACGATCATGGACGCGGCGTCGTAGGCGTCACGGTGCGTACGGTCCGTACGATTGCCGCGCATGGCCATGACCACCGTGCGAACGCCGAAAAGCCGGGCGAGGAGTGTCACCTCGGCGGAGGTGTCCGTGACCATGACCGAGAGCTCGGACCCGAGGTACTCGGCCATCAATCGCATACGTTCGCGGTAACCGGCGTGGTCCAACGGCGCCCAGTGCAAGACGCCGTTCGCCGTGGGATCCACCGGCCTACGGGGAACGTCCATGGGCAGGGTGCACCATTGACCGGGCCAATTCTCCGGGGCCGTCAAGGAACTGAATCCGATTACGGGGACCTCAAGTTGACGAGCGATTCCCGTCGCGCGAGTCCGGTGGCCCAGTCCCTGATGGTGAATGTAGTACCCGATCATCGGGCAACCAGCTCCCGGTACAGGTCCACGTACTGATCCACGGTGGCGTCCAAGGAACACCGAGCGCGAGCGTGCTCGCGTACCGTGGCGCGATCCATGGCCACCACGCCGTCGAGGGCGCGGGCGGCCGCGGTGACGGTCTGCTCCTCGGTGGCCTCGGGGAGCACGGACCGACCACCCGGTGCCTGCACCACTTCAGCGAGGCCACCGCGAGCAATCGCCAGCACCGGAGTACCGCATGCCATGCTTTCCGCGGCGACCAGCCCGTAGGGTTCTTCCCACTGCGGAGTCACCAAGCACGCCGCACTGTGGGAGACCAGGTGATGTAGTTCATCCGGTTCCAGGTGCCCCGCGTAGGTGATGTCCTCCGACAGCAGCGGCTTCAACTGTGATTCGTAGTACTCCTGGTTGGAGAGTGGTCCCGCGATGCGCAGTTTCCATCCGGCTTCCCGGGCGATCATCGCGGCAAGGTGGGGGGCCTTCTCCGGAACGATACGCCCGGACCAGACCAGCGAATCCCCGCCCGGTCCCAGGGACCAATGATCCAGGTCCACACCGTTGGGAATCACGCGCGCGGCGGTGACATCGCGCCACATGTGGGCGATCGATGAACTCACGGCGGCAGTCGTGACACCCGGGCTCAACCGCAGGGCCGGTTCCATCCACGGGGTGTTGGGCGTGTGGAGTGTCGTGAGGAAGGGCTGCCTGAGTGATTGGGCCATGGCGATGGGCAGGTAGTGGAGCGAGTTGTTGTGGACCACGTCAATGTCATCGCGCTGTGCCAGTGCGGTCATCACCTGCAGGTAGGAAATGGTCTCCCGCACTTGCCCCTCGGGTGGCATCGACACGTCGTTGCGAGCCTGTTCACTGAGCGAGACCGGTTCCACGGCCAATTCTTCGGCTTCCAGGGCCGGATCGCTGCCGGGCGCGGCAAAGACCACCACGTCGATCCCTCGTTCGCGCAGTCCCTTGGCCAGGTACCACGTGAAAGATTCCAGCCCACCGGCAAAGGGGGCTGCGATCGGGAATCGGTCGTGTGCGAGCAAAGCAATTTTCATGAAGGTCTCCCCGCCACTGCTGTTCGATAAATCTCGTCGTGTGCGCGAGCGATCTCTCGTCGCTGCGCCATGCGTTCCTCGCGGGTTGCCCGCCACGGCCCCAGTTTCTCGACCTCGTCCAATGCCGCGGCTATCTGACCCGCCTCCGGCTGACCTTCGTCAGTCCAGTCGAAGCTCAAGACACCCGGATGCTGCTGGTGGTAGAACCCCACCGACGGTGCCAGCACGCGGGTACCCAGGTCGTAGCAAGCTTCGAGCCAGCCCGAATGAGTCCCGAACCGATACGCCAATACGGATAGATCCAGTCCGGCAATGTAGTCCCACAGATCGTCATCGGTGTAGAAGTCGTGAACGTGTACTCGGACATCTTCACGTTCCTGCACGGTCCGTAAGAGCTGCGCGACCTCGGCGTTGTAGTGGGTCCCCTCGGAGCGCACCACATCCGTGTGAACGTCAATGAGCAGGTTCATGTCCCGGTCGCGAATCTCGTCCAACAGGGTTCGAAGCACCGGCATCGGATTCATGTTGGTGCGCATGCTTTTGAGGTGCAAACCCACGGTCACGCAGCGGTGTTCGGGCCGCGGTCGATCCAGCAGGTCGAGGGGCACGATGTGCGGATGCGGGATCACCGTGGCCGTTCGACCCCAGCGCCGCTCGATCTCGTCCGCCGCACCCCGGGTGAGGGTGATGAGCTGGTCCGCTTGGGGAATCAGGACGTCGAGGGCCGCATCCTGAATTGCGGGATCCACCTGGTGAGGATTGCGCAGATCATGGACCGTGTAGACGAACGGCTTGGCGTGGGCGTGCAACGCGGACACAATGCGTTCGAGCTCCGCTGGGGCCACGGCATCAAAGCCGAAATGCAAATGAAAGACATCAAACTGGTGGGCGTGTTCGTTGATCCATTCCACGTCCAACATGACCAGGGGCCACCAGGGCGCACCGGGAACGGAGCGCTCCGGTGTGGGGTCGGGAAGTCGATAGACGCCGTCCGAGGTGTCGGGGTCGGCCAGGTGTTGGATGTACACGTGTCCGTGCGGTGCTGACGCAACCCTCACTCGGACGTTCCTCCTTAGGTTCAGACAATTTGGCCCACCGGCCAGTTCAGCCCGTAGAGCGCGCACGACACCACACCCCTGTGGGGGAGATATTCAGCGGGCTTAATGTTAGCCGGACGAAGGAGCATCCCGTGACATGCCCGGTCTCGCGATATATTGACGTGCGGATCACCCGCCCCCGATTGCACCGCGTGAGGAACATCAGTATGGCCATTCGCCCCATCGTCATGACCGGGAATCCGGTGCTTCACCGCCCAGCGGCGAAGGTCACCGAGTTCAATGACGAACTGCGCGAGCTGATAGCGGACATGTACGAGACCATGGACGCGGCTCACGGAGTAGGCCTTGCTGCTCCCCAGATCGGCGTGGGGCTACGCATCTTCACCTACGTCTTCGACAACGAGGACGGCGTGGCACCTCGCGGCGTGCTCGTGAACCCGGTGCTCACCACGGGAAAGATCTCCGAGCTCGCCCCGGACCCGGATGAAGAAGCCGAGGGTTGTCTGTCCGTGCCCGGTTATTCATGGCCCTTGAAGCGCGCGGACTGGGTTCGCATTGCGGGCCAGGACGAGAACGGCGACCCCGTCGGATTCGAGGCCAACGGCTGGTTCGCTCGCGTGATGCAACACGAGTACGACCACCTGGACGGCAAGCTCTACGTGGACCGTCTCAACACCAGATGGGGCAAAAAAGCCAAGAAGGCCATCAAGAACGAAGCTTGGTCCACCGATTCCACCTGGCTACCCGGTGAGGACGAGGACCCGTTCGGTCACTGATCACACGGAATTGACTCGAAGCGGGCACCCGTTCATCGGGTCCCGGGTCAACGCAGTCCTGGATTGCGCGGCCCATGGCCGTTACACGGTCGGGGGATCCAGTACCACGGTGAGCGTTCCGGCCTTGCGCGCGGTGGGCTCGGTCAGTTCGACCCTCCAGCGCTTACTCAGGGCATCCCGAACGGCATGCACGGTTTCGAACGCGCCGTGCTCGGCCTCGTACTCACACAGGAACCGGGCCACCAGACCCCGTGTGTACTTCGCGTTGTGGGAGACCACGGAGCGTTTGCCCGCCTCGTTGAGCTGTTCGACGCGCACCGCAATGGTCTCCGCCGCGGGCGCCTTCCACGCCGCGGCGTAGGCGGCAGACCGGCAATCCACAATGACCTGATCGGTTGCCACTCGATCCAACACCGGGGACAGCCGCGGTTTCCACCACGTATTGAGTTTCCCGTGCCGGGGCAGATCCGTGCCCATCGACAGGCGGTACGCGGGAATGTGATCGCTCGGCCGTACCGCACCCCACAAGGCGGAAATCACCATCAGCGACCGGTCCGCAACCTCGTGTGCGGCCGCGGAGAGAGAATCAGCGTCGAGGGCGTCATAAAGCACCCCGGTGTACACGGACAGTGCCGGCGCGGTTGGTGCGGTGGGAAGATCACGGTTGCGAGCGACGTCGGTAGCCAGGGACTCCCCCACGCCCAGGACGGACAGCGCGTTCTTCTGCCCGCTGACGCGCGCCAGCGTGGTTGCCAAGTGGTCGCGGTCTTTTGTCAGTTCGGGAAAGCTCAGTGTGTCCAATGACACGGGATCGCCGCTGACGGGAGCGGTCTTGGACTCGGATGGGGGTAGCAGAATCAGCACCCCAGAAGTCTAGGGGACAGGCGGGCCTATGAGCCGGGTTCTGTGCCGCGGCCGGTTACCCGAGCCGCGGTGGTGACCATCCATCTAGGCCGTGCGTTGCCGCACGGCTCAAGCAGCCTACCCGGGCGCTCGGGCGAGCAGCCCTCGAACGCACCCTGCATGGCCTTGCTCCGGATGGGGTTTACCAAGCCGCACCGGTCACCCGGCACGCTGGTGGTCTCTTACACCACCTTTTCACCCTGACCCGCTCGAGGCGGGCGGTCTATTTTCTGTGGCACTGTCCTGCGGGTTTCCCCGAGTGGGCGTTACCCACCATCCAGCTCTGCGGAGCCCGGACTTTCCTCGAGACGCGCCTTTCGATGCGCCGCGCGGTCACCCGGCCCGCCTGTCCAGCGTCGATCCTACCGCGCCGTGCGCGTCCCCCGATTCACGCCGGATCGAACGGCCTCACCGGACCAACAGCGCGGAACACTCAATACAGGTGGGAATGCTGCCCGCCGGAGTATGGGCGATGGTTTCTGCATCCCCCGGGCTCATGTGCGTACCACACGCTCCGCAGGTGTCACGTTCGAAGCGCGCGACGGCGATTCGACCACCGCCCCGCGCGTTGCGCAGCGAGTCATATCGCTTGACCAGGGCGTCATCGCCCACCGCGCTCACCCGTCCGGGTCGTTGCGCGGTGAGCTCCTGGTGGCGTTCCTTCAACGCGGCGAGGTCTTGGTCCCGCTGCGCGACGGCCTCCTTGGCCTGCGCATCCGCGGCCCGTAGCAGGGGCAGTTTCTGTTCCCGGTCCGCAGCGACGGCCTCTGCGTGCTCCATTGCTTGGTACTGGGCGTTCTCGGCCTCGCCGCGCTGCTTGGTGAGCGTGTCGATCTCGTGCTGAATCCCCATCAGGTCCTTGGCGGTGCCACCGTGATTCAGTCGCTCGGTGTCCCGGTCGATCTTGACCTGGATCTCCCGCACCTTGGCCTCCGCGGTGTCGACGCCGCTCGCAGCCTCCTTGCCTCGGGCGTCCAATTGCTTGGCCGCCTCAATAGCCTGGGTGCGGCGTGCCAATAGCGCTTTCACATGCTCGGATTCTTGCAGGGACTTTGCTTTGACCATGATTCCGTGCAGTTCGGAGTCCACCGTTTGCAGGCCCAAGAGCGCGGTCAAGGCAGGCTGTTGCTCGGTCATGAGGTCTCTCCTGAAGTGAGATTCGGCGTTGAATCGGAGTCGGGTGAGGCTACGCGGAAATCCCACGGGTCGGTGCGCAGGTCGCTGACGTACACCTCTACGTCAAGCCCCTGGGCGGCGAGCGCTCGCTGCAGGTCCTCGGCTCCCCACGGAAGCCACAGAGCCTCGCTCGCGGAGTGGGCGGCGTCGATCAGTGCCGGTGTGCCCTTCTCCCCCGGTCCCAGGGCCTGTTCGCGAGCCTCGGATGCGGGGTGATGACGCAGGTCGGCGGTGACGTACACGTCCGCACCGGAGGATCGCACCGTGTGGAAGAGCGAGTCGCCGGAGCCACCACACACTGCGATGGTGGTGACCATTCGGTCCGGATCACCGGCGATGCGCAGCCCCTGGGCAGTACCGGGGATGTTCGTCGCCAGGCGTTGGGCCAATTCTCGTAGCGTGACGCTACGAGTCAGGGTGCCCACTCGACCCAGCCCCGCGTTCGGGTCCGTGGCGTCCGGGACGAGCGGTGCGGCGTCGTCGGGATTGACCCCCGCCGCAGCGATCAAGGCGTCTGATACGCCTCGACGGGCGGAATCCGCGTTGGTGTGGCAGGCCAGGAGTGCACAGCGGTTCTCGATCAGGTCGTGGATGACCTTGCCCTTGAAACCCTCGGCCGCAACGGAGGTGACCCCGCGGATGAGCAGGGGGTGATGGGTGATCAGCAGATCGGCGTCGAGGGCGATGGCCTCTTCGGCCACCGCGGCGACCGGATCCACCGCAAAGTGGATGCGTCGCACGGGCTGATCAGGACGGCCCGTGACCAAGCCGGACGCGTCCCAGTCCTCCTGGAGCCGGAACGGCCACAGTGAATCCGCAGCGGCCACCACCTGGGCAAGCGTGGGAATCGTACGGTCCTGCGATTGAGCCTCAGACGTCATGGAACCATCCTAGGAGCGACGGCAACTTCCGGCGCGGGAATTGTGCGGCGGTTTGCGCGTTATATGGACTATGAGTTCTTCCTCAACCGAAACCTTTGTGCTCGCCGGCGGTTGCTTCTGGTGCCTGGATGCCGTCTACCGCCGTGTTCGCGGTGTGCTGGATGTCCGCAGTGTGTACACCGGAGGCCAGACCGAACACCCCGATTACGAATCCGTGTGCTCCGGCACCACAGGTCATGCTGAAGCCGTGGTGGTCACCTTCGACCCCATGATCGTTCCGGCTGACGTGATCCTGGACCTGTTCTTCACCGGTCACGATCCGACCACGTTGAATCGGCAAGGTTACGACGTGGGCACGCAGTACCGCTCAGCGATGTTCCCCGCCAACGAGCAGCAGCGCTCACTGTTCGAACAGGCCATCAACAAGGCACAGCCGCTGTTCCAGGACCCGATCGTCACGACCATCGAGGAACCGCAGAAGCTGTGGGAGGCCGAGGATTTCCACCAGGACTTCTACGGCAACCAGCCGTTCAACGGCTACTGCCAGGTGATCATCAACCCCAAGCTGGCCAAGGTCCGCAAAGATTACGCTGTATGGCTAACTCACTGAGATCCACCCAACACCGGCGCTAGGCTGAAAATCAGTTCTGTGCTGACACACCTCCGAGCACGAATCCACGACAGGAGAGAACATCCATGGGCAAGATTTATGACAACGTCACCGAGATCGTCGGCGGCACTCCCCTGGTCCGCTTGAACCAGCTGGACAAGGACCTTCCCGGCAACGTTGCCGTCAAGCTCGAGTTCTACAACCCCGCCAACTCGGTCAAGGACCGGATCGGTAAGGCCATCATCGACGCCGCCGAGGCCTCCGGTGAACTCAAGCCCGGCGGCACCGTGGTGGAAGGCACTTCCGGTAACACCGGTATCGCCCTGGCCATGGTGGGCGCGGCCCGCGGTTACAAGGTCATCCTGACCATGCCCGAGACCATGTCCACCGAGCGTCGCGTCATGCTGCGCGCTTACGGCGCGGAGATCGTGCTGACCCCGGGTGCCGAAGGTATGCGCGGTGCTGTGGACAAGGCCCAGGAGATTGTCGATGCCTCGGACAACGCTGTGCTGGCCCGTCAGTTCGCCAATCCCGCGAACGTGGATGTCCACTACGGCACCACCGGCCCGGAAATCTGGGAAGATACCTCAGGCCAGGTGGACGTGTTCGTGGCTGGCATCGGAACCGGCGGGACCATTTCCGGAGCAGGTAAATACTTGCGCGAGCAGAAGCCTGACATCCGTCTGGTAGCGGTTGAGCCCGCCGATTCCCCGCTACTGACCGAGGGCAAGGCCGGTCCCCACAAGATCCAGGGTCTCGGCGCAAACTTCATTCCCGACATCCTCGACCGCGACATCTACGACGACGTCTACGACGTCACCGTGGAAGACTCCGTGTCCACCGCTCGTGATCTGGGTTCCCGAGAAGGCATCCTGGGCGGCATCTCGTCCGGAGCCATCGTGTGGGCCGCCCTTGAGGAAGCCGCAAAGGAAGAGAACCGCGACAAGTTGATCGTGGCGGTCGTGTGCGACTTCGGTGAGCGCTACATCTCCACCATCCTCTACGAAGACATCCGCGGCTGATTCGACCCCACTTCGCATGATTTGAAAACACACGCGCGGCGGGCGGCCCACAAGGTCGCTGCCGCGCGTGTGTTTTCGCATCCTCCCCGTCATGACCTGTGCAAACTCGTGCCCAGGGTCGGGCGGGAATAGCAAGAAGGTTCTGTAGCGTTGGCACGAAGGACGCCCCGGCGTCAGCTACATCACGAGATCATTGGGCCCTGACACGGGGCGGAGCAGAAGAGGTACGGACACGTGAGCTTTTGGCGCAGACTCAAGGAAGATCTCGAAACTGCCCGCAGCCACGATCCCGCGGCGCGTTCCAATGTGGAGGTCGCGCTGAACTATTCGGGGCTGCACGCCATCTGGGCGCACCGGCTCTCACACATGCTGTGGCAGGACCCCAATAAGCGTCTGCTGGCTCGCACGGTGTCCCAGGCAGCCCGGTGGGCTACGGGTGTGGAGATCCACCCGGGTGCCACGATCGGACGGCGCTTCTTCATCGACCACGGCATGGGTGTGGTGATCGGTGAGACCGCCGAGATCGGTGAAGACGTCATGATTTACCACGGTGTCACCCTGGGTGGCCGCTCCCTGGAACCGGTCAAGCGCCACCCCACCATTGGCGACCGCGTGACCATCGGCGCGGGTGCCAAGATTCTCGGCCCCCTGGTCGTGGGCGCGGATTCGGCCGTGGGAGCGAACGCCGTGGTCGTCAAGGACGTTCCCGAGGATTCGATCGTCACGGGCATCCCGGGCAAGATTCGCCAGCGGACTCCCGAGAAGCAGGAGCCCCTGGTGGACCCTTCCAGCTACATCGATCCCGCAATGTGGATCTGATGCACTAGTTTTTCCCGGTATTCCGACGCCGCGGGCCACCTTTCGTACGAAAGGTGGCCCGCGGCGTCGTCGTTGGTTCTACTGCGTACGAATCAGGAGACGACCTCTGAACGATCGCCGCTCCACAGGACGTGGAACGAGCTCTCGGGATCGTCCACGCGCTTGTAGGTGTGCGCGCCGAAGTAATCGCGCAGGCCCTGGGTGAGGGCGGCGTTGAGGCGCGGGCGGCGCAGCGCGTCGTAATAGGCCAGCGCCGAGGAGAAGACCGGGGCCGGGATGCCGCGCTCGACCGCGCGAGCGACCACGCGGCGCCATGCGGGCAGGCAGTCTTCCATGGCTGCGACGAACTCGGGAGCGAACAGCAGGTTCAGCGGATCCTTGTCCCCCGCGTAGGCCTCCATGATCACGTTGAGCAACTCGGCGCGAATGATGCAGCCTTCGCGCCACAGACTCGCGATGGTCGCGAGGTTCAGGTCCCAGCCGTACTCGCGGCCGGCCATGGTCAGCATGTCCAGGCCCTGGGCGTAGGAGACCAGCTTGGATGCGTAGAGCGCCTTGCGGACGTCTTCCACGAACTCGGGATCCTTGACCACGTCCTCGGTGGTGTCACCGATTCCGGCGGGCAGGGTTTCCTGAGCTTCGCGGCGCATCTCCGGCTCGGAGGATGAGAGCGCGCGGGCGAACACTGACTCGGCAATGGCCGTGACCGGGGAGCCCAACTCGAGAGCCTCTTGCACGGTCCAGCGACCGGTGCCTTTCTGGCCGGCGGCGTCCGCAATGATGTCGATGAACGGTTTGCCCGTCTTGGAATCCACCTGGCGCAGCACGTGAGCGGTGATCTCGATGAGGTAGGAGGAAAGCTCGGTCTTGTTCCATTCATCGAACACGACCGCCTGCTCAGCGGGTTCTAGGCCGGCCACCGAACGCAACAACTCGTGGGCCTCGCCGATGACCTGCATATCCGCGTACTCGATGCCGTTGTGGACCATCTTGACGAAGTGTCCGGCACCGTCCGTGTCGATCCACGCGCAGCACGGCTTGCCATCGTTGGCCTTGGCGGAAATGTCCTCGAGCATGGGGCCCAGGGTCTTGTAGGACTCCTCGGAACCACCGGGCATGATGGACGGGCCGTTCAGGGCACCCTCTTCACCGCCGGAGACGCCAATCCCCACGAAGTGCAGGCCGTTCTCCGCGCATTCACGCTCACGACGGCGCGTGTCCTGGAAGTAGGAGTTGCCGCCATCAATGATGATGTCGCCTTCGTCGAGCAGCGGGGTGAGCTGTTCGATCACGGAATCCACGGGCTCGCCGGCCTTGACCATCACCAGGATGCGACGGGGTCGCTCCAGGGAATCCACGAGTTCCTGCATGGTTTCCGTACGGATGAAATCGCCCTCGGAACCATGTTCCTTGATGAGAGCGTCCGTCTTACCCACGGAACGGTTGTGGAGGGCCACGGTGTAGCCGTGGCGAGCAAAATTGCGGGCAAGGTTCGCGCCCATCACCGCGAGGCCGGTGACACCAATCTGAGCTTTCTTATCTTCAGCCATGGCACAAGCCTACGCACCGTGCGGGGGTCTGAGCAGGGATTGCCCCTTGTTCCCACGCTCACAATTGGGCATGAGAAAACCCCGGAACGTTTGGGTCCGGGGTTTCAGTGGTGGAGACCGACGGAATCGAACCGCCGTATCTGTCACGCCCGAAGGCGATCTAGCGCACCAGCGTCCCCTGGTTCGAAAGCACCTCTCGGCGCGTTCGTGACTACAACGTTAACGCATGGTTGCCCTTTTGTGCCACTCCAAGGGGTGTTAACCGACTCACATAGTGCACGTGGATAAGCTGCCGCCCGTGAGAATTCCAGCGAAAGCCGAAGCTATTGCCCGCGCAACGTCACTCGAATGGGCGGACTGGGCCTCATTGTTGACCGGCGCCGGAGGGGCATCCCTATCTCACGCGCAACTGGCAGAGGTGTCACTCCAGAACATGCCCGAGGCTGTTACGAACCCCGGCTGGTGGGCGAGCCCCGAACGTCCGTGACGGAGAAGTGGTGGCGCTGGCGCAGGGATCTCTCCGACGGTTCCCGCGCGGCAGTGGAAATCACGCGCAAACCCGACGGTCGAACGCTGGTCACGCTGACTCATTCGAAGCTCTCGGGCACCGAGTCCATCGCTCACCGGAAACTCGTCTGGAAACCGTTGTCGCAGCAGATCAGCAGTGAGTAAATGCGTGATCAACGACACATAACCGAACGTTCGGTTGCAGTTGTCAGAAGTTACCTACGTGCAGGTAAGCTATACCCCAATCGGGTGCTGGCAGCTGTATCAGTTATGTCCACCCGATTATAAAAGGGCCTTTAGCTCAGCTGGTAGAGCGCTACGTTTACACCGTAGATGTCATCGGTTCGATCCCGGTAGGGCCCACCGAATGAATGCAGAAGAGACCACCGAGGGGTGGTCTCTTCTGCATTTCCGGGTCGTATGCCGTTATCTGACCTTAACTACGGGTAATCGGCATAGCTCCCTCAGTGCCGGCTCTTACTCATGGGCACCCCCTTGGTGCTTTGATCAGGACTGGGATGTCAGTCGGCCCAGGACACCCGTTTGGGCCAGCAGAGCGAATCGGTCCGGCACTCCCCAGTGCTCGATGATCTGTCCGTCCACCACCCGTGCAACGTCGATCACGGTGAAGTCCACTTCACAACCGGTGGGTGGTCCGAAAAATGGACCTGTATTAGTGCCGTGCCCGTGAGCACGGACCCAGACTGTGTCACCTTGTGGGCCAGGAGTCGTTGTTGAATCTTCAATGGTGAACTTGATGTCCGGGAAAGCTCCGTGCACATCCGCCATGGCAGCTTTCACATGCTCAATAGCTTCCGCGCCGGTGCCCGCCAAGCCGAATTGGTGATCGATCATGTCCGGGGAACATAACTCATCCGCCACTGCCCCGTCACCGGTGGCGAAACCTTCCTCGAACATTCGTTGCATGACCCGGACCGGATCGTTGGTGCCATTCTCATTCATGGCGTTCTCCGCTCAAGTGGGCTGTCCCACGCACGGCAAGGCAACCGACGGTTGATGCCTTTGACAGTAGACCTGTGGTGACGGCGCCACCAGAGTTTCCCTCGCCGGGTGAACTTGACCTCGGTTTCGCCTGGCACACAACACCGGTCAGAATGGTGGAATACGCGTTGGGCCGCGCAGTCTCGGTTCACGCTCCCACCATCGAAAGGTGATTTCACTCTTGCGGCTCATTCTCGTTCGACACGGTCAGACCAGCTCCAATGTCGGTCATTGCTTGGACACCGCGGAACCCGGTGCAGATCTGACGGAGCTCGGACGAGAACAGGCCGAAGCGCTCGTGGACACATTAGGGAGCGAACCAGTCCGAGCGATGTTCGTGTCCAACCTCGTGAGAACGCAGCAGACCGCCGCTCCCCTGGCACGACATTTCAGGCTCGAGCCGATCGTCCGTGAAGGTCTCCGAGAGATCTCGGCGGGTGACCTGGAAATGGCCAACGACGAGGAATCGATTCAGACGTACGTCCGCACCGCCGTGGGCTGGTCCGCGGGTAACTGGAACGCTCGCATCCCGGGCTCCGAAGAGGACGGCCACGACGTGATCCGGCGATTCGACGCCGTCGTGTCGGAAGCCATCGACAGCGCAGCAGACGGAGACGTCCCCATCCTCGTGTCCCACGGTGCCATCATCCGTGCCTGGACTGCGGCCCGGTGCGAGAACATCGGCGTGGATTTCGTGGCGCACAACGCACTGTCCAACACCGGTGCCGTGGTGATCGAGGGCTCCGAAGACCGCTGGCTGGTGACGCACTGGCTGGTGACGCACTGGCAGGAGCAGGCCCTGGGCGGGGCGCCGTTCGAGGACCCCGCGACCGACGGTGCGGCAGCGGATCCCGTCCGCTGACCGCTCAAACGGTTAGCAACACCTTGGTGGCTCGGCGTTCGTCCATGGCCGTGTAGCCCTCCGCGGCCAGTTCCAACGGCAGTGTCAGGTCGAAGACGTCACCCGGGGTGATCTGACCCTTCATGATCAGGTCGATCAGTTCTGGCAGGAACCGTCGCACCGGAGCGGGGCCTCCGTGCAGGTGCACCTCGGACATGAACAACTGTCCACCGTCGATGGACACACCGTGTGAGACGCCCACGAATCCCACGTGCCCACCCGGACGCGTGGACTTGATGGCCTGTTGCATGGCTTCTTGCGTTCCCACAGCCTCGATGACGCAGTGCGCGCCCAGTCCCCCGATCAGTTCTTTGATTTTCTCGACGCCGTCGTCGCCGCGTTCCTCGACGATGTCGGTGGCGCCAAACTTGGTGGCCAGGGCTTGGCGATTCTTGTGTCGGCTCATGGCAATGATGCGCTCGGCGCCCAGCTGCTTGGCGGCGAGAACCCCGGAAAGGCCCACGGCGCCGTCGCCGACCACCGCTACCGTCTTGCCCGGCCCAACCTCGGCGGCCACGGCGGCGAACCAGCCCGTGCCCAGGACGTCGGATGCAGCCAGCAAGTGCGGAATCTGCTCGTCGGTCGGCTGGGACGGGGTGGCGACCAAAGTGCCGTCGGCCAGGGGAATGCGTGCGTATTCGGACTGCGTGCCGATTCCGCCCATGCCCACGTTGTTGACGCAGCGGCTCTGGTAACCGTCCTGGCAGATTTCGCACGTGTTGTCCGAGGCGAAGAAAGAGCCGATCACGAAATCCCCGACCTTCAGGTTCTTGACGTCGGCACCGATGTGCTCGACCACGCCCACGTACTCATGCCCCATGGGTGCGGGTTCGGAGATATCGCCGTAGCCGCGGTAGGGCCACAGATCGGAACCACAAATGCAGGTGGCCGCCATTCGAATGATGGCATCCGTGGGTTCTTCGATGACCGGGTCCGGGCGATCTTCGACTCGGATATCACCGGGGGCGTGAATCATGACACCGCGCATAACGAGACTCTCCTTGAATTAGTGTGCGCCGTATTCTTACCGGTCAGGCTGCGAATTCCCCGAACGGCGCCTAGAGGTGTGTGTCGTCGATCCAGCGATTGAATTTCATGCGTAGCGCGCGGTCCAACCCGGCCAGGATGCCGCCGATCTGCAGGGCAGTGTTCAGCCAGCCCGGCAGGTCGAACGTGGGAACGGTGAAGTCGAGCAGCCGTCCCAGAAAATTCAGGAGTTCCGGAATCTGGGTCACCAGAGCCAGGACCAACACAATCCAGGAACAAGCGGAAATGATCCTGTCAGCCGTCGGGTGATTGGCCGAGAATTTCGCACGCCGGTCCTCGCCCGTCCCCGCGCTTGGCCGGAATGATTCGGCGCGACGGCCGTCCAGATAAACCAGCCGCACGTATTGCATCCCGTACAGGGACAAAGCCGCTTCCACGGTCGCGTAATCGTCCACGCGCAATCGGGCGGGCGAGCTGTCTACTGCCACAAACTTGCCGTCCCGGTACAACCGGATCTTCTCCGAGAAATCGAAGAAGTCCACGTCCGCAACCAGTAATGAGCCCCGGTACTCCAGCTCGAAGGTCGACCGCCAGAGCCAGTCCCACTTCTTGTATGGCGGAAGGTGTTCCGGATTCTTGGCCACGCACGTTCCCTTCGGCACCGGGGGTTCAACTGGGACTTCTGTTGCCCAGACTAGGCGAAGGTTGACGAGGCTAGAGCAAACGCGGCTGCGTTGCCGCCTCCTGTTGCTTCTTGGCGGCGCGCTTTCGACGCGGCTTGGGTTCGCTCTCCCCCGCCTCATTCGCCGTTGCCGGCGACGACGCCGCTGCGGTTCCTTGCGATGGCTTGCGCGCCGGGCGGCGTCGTGCGGCGGCCGGTGCGGTGGTCCGACGGGACGTGTCCGGCACCAGGGTCTGCTGGCCGGCCAGTTCCGCTTGCTGCTCGCGCAGCACGTCGATGGCGCGCTCGAAGTCCTCGAGACCCTCGAAGGCCTGGTACACCGAGGCGAACCGCAAGTAGGCCACCACGTCCAGGCGCCGCAGCGGGGTGAGGATCGCCAGGCCCACATCGTGGGCGTCGATCTCGGCTGAACCGGAGGCGCGCACCGATTCTTCGACCTCTTGAGCGAGCATCGCCAGGTCGTCCTCGCTCACCGGACGACCCTGGCACGCCTTGCGCACGCCGTTCACGATGTTCTGGCGGTCGAACGGCTCGGTGACGCCGGAGCGTTTGATCACCGAGATCGAGGTGGTTTCCAACGTGGAGAATCGTCGCCCGCACTCCGTGCACTGACGGCGCCGTCGAATGGCGGTGCCGTCATCGGTGGTGCGGGAATCGACCACCTTGGAGTCATTGTGTCGGCAGAACGGGCAGTGCACGGATCAGCCTTCCCGGCCGGATGCTTCGGAGCGGATGGTCACGGCCCGGCCGTGGGCGGGCAGATCTTCGCTCGTGGCCAGTGCCACGATGTCGTCCTCGAGCTCGGCCAAGGCGTCCCGGCTGTACTCGATGACCTGCACGGCCTTCATGAACGACGCCGCGTGCAGACCCGAATTGAACACCGCGGTACCGCCTGTGGGCAGCACGTGGTTGGAGCCGGCCGCGTAGTCGCCCAGCGGGACGGGGCTGTAGGAGCCGATGAAGATGGCCCCGGCGTTGCGCACTCGACCCGCTACCTCGCGAGCGTTCTCGGTGTGGATTTCGAGGTGCTCGGCGGCGTAGGCATCGGCCACTTCGATGGAGCGGTCCAGGTTGTCCGTGAGCACCACACCGGACTGGGGGCCGCGCAGGGCAATCCCGATGCGTTCGTGGTGCTTCGCCTCGGCGACTTGAGGGGCCAACTCGGCTTCGACGGCTTGGGCGAACTCGAAAGAATCGGTGATCAGTACCGAACCCGCATCCGGATCATGTTCGGCCTGGGAAATCAGGTCTGCCGCGACAAAACGAGCGTCGGCGCTGTCATCGGCAATGATCGCGATCTCGGTGGTGCCTGCCTCAGCGTCCACGCCCACGATGGAGCGCAGCTGACGCTTGGCCATCGCCACGAAGATATTGCCCGGACCGGTCACCGTGTTCACGGGTTCCAGCTCATCCTGGCCGTCAGTCAGGCCGTAGGCCATGGCGGCCAGCGACTGCGCACCACCGATGGCCCAGACCTCATCCACTCCGAGTAGACCAGCTGCGGCGAGAATGACGGGGTGCGGGAGGCCACCGAAGTCCTTTTGCGGCGGGGTGCACAGCACCACGGACTCCACGCCGGCCGCCTGCGCGGGCACGACGTTCATGATCACGGACGAGGGGTACACGGCCAGCCCGCCGGGAATGTAGAGGCCCGCACGCTTGACCGGGGTCCAACGGTGGTTCAGGACGGCACCGGGCGCGATCTCCACCTCGACGTCCGCCGGGCGTTGGGCCTTGGCGAAGCGACGTGTCCGGTCGATGGCGGTTTCCAGGCCCTTGCGCACGGCGGGATCCAGCTCGGCAACGGCCTTCTGGATCTCTGCCGGATCAACCTTGATCCGGCCCTGGTCCACGCCGTCGAACTTCTGGGCGTACTCGCGGATCGCGGCAGCGCCGTTGGTCTGAACGTTCTCAATGATCGATCGCACGCTGGCTTCGGCCTCCGCCACGGACGACGCCGTCTGCCGGGGTACCGCATGACGCAGCTCGTTCCAGCTCAGGTGCTGTCCGCGCAGGTCAATGACCCGCAGGAAGCCGGAGGGAGTGGTTGCGGTTGCAGAATCCAGGGTTTGTTCAGTCACCCTTCCATTCTACAAGCGCGCGGCCACAGCCCCGGGTATCCCCGGCCCTGGATACTCGAGGCACCAATCGCACGCGCCTGACCTCCAGATGCCCGGTTACGCCTCCAGGCAGGCCGGTCCCAACAGCACCTTGAGATCCCCGAACAACGCCGGAGTGGGATTCACCCGATAATCAGGGCCCAGCCGAAGCACTTGCAGTGACCGGTGGGTGTCCAGGTGAATGCGCACTTCAGACTCGCCGCGGTGATTGCGCAGCACCTCCCCGATCTGGCGGATGGTGGCTTCCGTGGCGCGGTGCTCCGGCAATGCCACGCACACCGGGCCGGCCGAGCCATCCATACTGAGTTCCGGAACCGTGAGTTCCTGCGCGGAGATCGAGGTGGACCCGTCGTCGCGGCGCTGCATACGGCCCTTGATCACACAGATCAGGTCCTCCGCGAGCACCCCGGCAATCGGAGCGTAGGCCTTGCCGAAGAACATGATCTCGATGGAACCCGAGCGGTCCTCGAGCTCGATCCGGGCGTACGCGTTACCCGAGGTCTTGGCAATGCGTCGCGAGAGAGAGGTGATCATGCCACCCACGGTGACAATGGCACCGTCGGGCCGGTTGTTGTCATCGGACAACAGCGGCTGGATGGCCGTGTCCGTGTACTGGCTCAGGGCGTCGTCGAGCCCGCGCAATGGGTGGTCCGAGACGTACAAGCCCAGCATCTCGCGCTCGAAGGCGAGCATGTCCTTGCGCTCCCACTCGGGGACGTCGGGAACCTCGACCGAGAACGTGTCGCTCTCGGGATCGTCGGAACCGCCCATCGCGAAGAGATCGAAGGTGAATTCGCCGTTGTCTTCCTTCTTCTTCTGGGCGACCACGTCTTCCACGGCCTGCTCGTGACACATGACCAGGCCGCGGCGGGTGTGTCCGAGTTGATCGAACGCGCCAGCCTTGATCATGGACTCGATGGTGCGCTTATTGCAGACCACCGCGGGCACCTTGGCCAGGAAGTCGTTGAAGGACGTGAAGCGTTCCTTCTCGTTGCGGGCGTTGACCATCGCCTGGACCACGTTGGCACCCACGTTGCGCACGGCTCCCATGCCGAACCGGATGTCCGTGCCCACAGGAGTGAAGTTCAGCTCGGACTCGTTGACGTCCGGCGGGAGCACCGTGATGCCCATGTGGCGGCACTCGGTGAGGTAGAGGGCCAGCTTGTCCTTGTCGTCGCCCACAGAGGTGAGCAGTGCCGCCATGTATTCGGCCGGGTAGTGCGCCTTGAGGTAGGCGGTCCAGTAGGACACCAGACCGTAAGCAGCGGAGTGCGCTTTGTTGAACGCGTAGTCGGAGAACGGGAGCAGGATGTCCCACAGCGACTTGATGGCCGCCTCGGAGTACCCGCGGTCGATCATGCCCTGGTGGAAGCCCTTGTACTGCTTGTCCAGCTCCGACTTCTTCTTCTTACCCATGGCGCGGCGCAGAATGTCCGCCTGGCCCAACGAGTAGCCGGCCACCTTCTGAGCGATCGCCATCACCTGCTCCTGATACACGATCAGGCCGTAGGTCGTATCAAGAATCTCCGCGAGCGGTTCTTCCAGCTCAGGGTGGATGGGCGTGATCTCCTGCGCACCGTTCTTACGAAGCGCGTAATTGGTGTGCGAGTTCGCGCCCATGGGACCCGGACGGTACAGGGCGATGGTCGCGGAAATGTCCTCGAAGTTGTCCGGGCGCATCAGCTTGAGCAACTGGCGCATGGGCCCGCCGTCCAGCTGGAACACGCCCAGCGTCTCACCGCGGGCCAGCAGGTCGTAGGACTCCTTGTCGTCCACGTCCAGCTGCTCCAGATCGAGCACGAAACCGTCCCTGTTAAGGGAGATGTTCTCGATGGCGTCCGAGATGATCGTGAGGTTTCGCAGCCCCAGAAAGTCCATCTTGATCAGGCCCAAGCCCTCACACGTGGGGTAATCGAACTGGGTGATCACCTGGCCGTCCTGCTCGCGGCGCATGAGCGGGATGATGTCGATGAGCCGGTCCGAGGACATGATCACACCCGCCGCGTGCACACCCCACTGACGCTTGAGCCCTTCCAGGCCCTGCGCGGTTTCGAAGACCTTCATGGACTCCGGATCATCGGCCAGGGTGTCCCGGAGCTCGCCGGCCTCGTCGTAGCGCTTGGCGTCCTGGTCGTAGACGTCCTTGAGCGAAATGCCCTTGCCCATGACGTCCGGCGGCATGGCCTTGGTGAGCTTCTCACCCATCGAGAACGGGTAACCGAGCACGCGGGATGAGTCCTTGAGCGCCTGCTTGGCCTTAATGGTGCCGTAGGTGACGATCATGGCCACGCGCTCGTCGCCGTACTTCTCGGTCACGTAGTGGATGACCTCGGAACGGCGCCGATCATCGAAGTCCACGTCGAAGTCAGGCATGGACACGCGGTCCGGGTTGAGGAAGCGCTCGAAGATCAGTCCGTGCTGGAGCGGGTTCAGTTCGGTGATGCGCATGGCGTACGCGACCATGGAACCGGCACCGGAACCACGGCCGGGCCCCACGCGGATACCGTTGTCCTTGGCCCAGTTGATGAAGTCGGCCACGACCAGGAAGTACCCCGGGAAGCCCATCTGGATGATGATGCCCTTTTCGTACTCTGCCTGCTCACGGACGTCATCAGGGATGCCGCTCGGGAACCGGTAGTGCAGCCCCTTTTCGACTTCTTTGACGAACCAGGACTCTTCGTTCTCGCCCTCGGGAACGGGGAATCGGGGCATGTAGTTGGCGGTGGTGTCGAACTCCACGTTGCAGCGCTCGGCGATTTCCAGCGTGTTGTCGCAGGCCTCAGGGAAATCGCGGAACAGCTCGCGCATCTGCTCCGGGGATTTGAGGTAGAACTCGTCCGCATCGAATTTGAAACGCTTGGGATCCTGCAGTGTGGAACCCGACTGCACGCACAGCAGCGCGGCGTGGGACTTGGCATCCTCCGCGTGGGTGTAGTGCAGATCGTTGGTGGCCACGAGCGGCAGGTTGAGTTCCTTGGCGAGCTTCAACAGGTCCTGTGTGACACGCTTCTCGATGCCCAGACCGTGGTCCATGAGCTCGCAGTAGAAGTTCTCGGCGCCGAAGATATCGCGGTACTCGGCGGCCGCCTGCACTGCCTGGTCGTACTGTCCCAGGCGCAGTCGGGTCTGAACCTCACCGGACGGGCAACCGGTGGTCGCAATCAGGCCCTTGCCGTATTGGTTCAACAGCTCCCGGTCCATACGCGGTTTGTAGAGCTGACCTTCCAGGGACGCCTTGGTCGAGGCGCGGAAGAGGTTCTGCATACCCTGGCTCGTTTCGGCCAGCAGCGTCATGTGGGTATACGCGCCACCGCCCGAGACGTCGTCACGGCCGCCATCCGCAAATTTCACGCGCGTTCGATCCTGACGGGCGGTGCCCGGGGTCAGGTACGCTTCCACGCCGATGATCGGTTTGATGCCGGCGTTGCGCGCGCGGTTCCAGAAATCGAACGCACCGAACACGAACCCGTGGTCCGTTGTCGCCAGCGAGTCCATGCCCTGCCGGTGGCATTCCTCGAACAAATCGTCCAGTCGCGCTGCACCGTCGAGCATCGAGTACTCGGTGTGTACGTGGAGGTGGGTAAAGCCTTTTTTGCCGGTCGCCGTGGTCACCGGACCAGTCTAGGGCGGGTCACCGACAACCTCACGTTCCGGCGGGAGCGATCTATGCCTCATCCCCGCGATCCCCGACGACGACGACGCTCACCCGCCCAGTTGCCCTCGGTCACGGATCGTTCCGACCACGGTCCCGGCGCGTTCAGAGTTGCGGTCCGCCGTCCCTGAGCGTTTCTACCGCAAACGCGAGGTCCTCGGGATACGCGCTCTCGTATTCCACGTACTCCCCCGTTTCCGGGTGGGCAAAACCGAGTTTCTTGGCGTGCAGCCACTGCCGAGTCAAGCCAAGCCCGGCTGAGAGCGCTGGATCAGCTCCGTACGTCAGGTCCCCCGCACACGCGTGCTTGAGGGCGGAGAAGTGAACGCGGATCTGGTGCGTGCGCCCGGTTTCCAGGTGCACCTCCACCAACGATGCGCGTCCGAAGGCCTCCAGCACCTCGTAGTGGGTGATGGAATCACGGCCGTCTTCGAGCACGGCGAAACGCCATTCGTGTCCGGGGTGACGACCAATGGGTGCATCGATGGTGCCCTTGAGCGGATCAGGAATTCCCTGCACCACCGTGTGGTACACCTTGGTCACCGTGCGTTCCTTGAAGGCCCTTTTGAGCACGGTGTACGCGTTCTCGTTGCGAGCCACGACCATCAGCCCGGAGGTTCCCACGTCCAGGCGGTGAACGATGCCCTGTCGCTCGGGGGCGCCCGATGTGGAGATCGAAACCCCCGCTCCGGCCAGCGCGCCGACCACGGTGGGTCCCTTCCATCCCGGTGACGGGTGGGCTGCCACACCCGCCGGCTTGTCGACCACCACGTAGCTCGGCGTCACATGAACCAACTGCAGGTCCGCCACGTGCTGTGGTGCGATGCGCGTGGGGTCCTCAGGTACCGGGACCTCCACCGCGTAGGTCTCCGAGGTCTCCACGCGGTGGGACTTGGCCACCGGCCGGCCCTTGAACAGCACCCGGTCGTCGGTGCACAACTGGGCCGCCGCGGACCGTGACAGGCCCGTCCAAGCCGCGACGGCGGCGTCGGCGCGGGCACCGTCGAGTGCGTCGGACACGGTGAAGCGCTCGGCGACGAACTCGGGTTCGGAACCTGTGGGACGGGTGCGGGAGTCAGCCATTCTTGGGGGTGGGTCCTTCGGTCTCTGGTTCTTGCGTGGCGGATTGGTCGGCCTTGACGCCGCGATGCCCGGCGGGCTGCGTCAGGTCCCGGTCGCCCAGGATCAGGACCATGATCACCGCAATACCCACGACCACGCCGCAATCGGCAAGGTTGAAGATCGCGAAGTTCGGCACGGCGATGAAATCGACCACGCGCCCCTGACCGAAACTCGGCTCGCGGAACAAGCGGTCGGTGAGATTACCCGCGGCGCCGCCGAGCACCAGACCCAGGCCCACGGCCCAGAACGAATGCCGAACCTTACGCAGGGTGAAGGCGATGAACACCACGACCACGGCCATCACAACCGTGAAGATCCATGTGAAATCCGACCCCAGTGAGAAGGCAGCGCCACTGTTGCGGATGTGCTGCCACCACAGCAATCCCGGAATCACCGGGAACTGCTGGCCCAGGGGCAGTTCGGCCACGACCCACAGCTTGGTGAGCTGGTCAGCGCCATAGATCAGCGCGGCAACGAGCAAGGACAGAATGAGGCAGCGGCGGCCCCGACCCGAAGGTGTGGGAGCCGCCGCTGTCTCGCGAGCTTGATGCGACACCGAGTGTTACTTGACCACGGTGCGGTTCGAAGCGTTACCGGACGGCGCGTTGCTGGGCGCCAATGAACCGGTGGAGTCGATGTCACGCAGCTGACCGTTAATGAAGTTCTTCAGATTGCTGCGGTAATCGCGTTCGAAAGTACGCAGTTCGCTGACGGAAGCTTCCAGACGGGACTTTTCCTTCTCCAGGGTGGAGAGAGTCTCTTCCTTCGTCCGCTTGCCATCGGAAACGAGCTTGTCGGCCTGGGTGCGGCCTTCGGAGATGAGACGTTCGCGCTCGGAACGACCCTGCGCCACGTACTCGTCGTGGAGCTTCTGGGCCATGGCGAGCACGCCCGCGGCGGACTCGGCAGATTCGGTGCCGGGCTGGCCTGCATCCGTGGTGGTACCCGCAGTTGCCGTCGCGGTGGGAGCCGCAGCGGAAGCAGGAGTAGTGGTCTCGCGAACCTCGCTGGTCTCGGAGACCTCGACGGCTTCCTTGGGTGCAACCGGTGCGGAAACAGCGGAGTCGCTGCGACCCTCAGTCGCCGCCTGGCCACCGGAGGTTTCGACCTGCTTGCGCAAATCTTCGTTCTCCTGGTTCAGACGACGCAGTTCGACCACGATCTCGTCCAGGAAGTCATCGACCTCGTCCTGGTCGTATCCCTCGCGGAACTTGGTGGGCTGGAACCGCTTATTAATGACGTCTTCTGGTGTCAAAGTCATGTGAGTGCTTCACTCCTACTTCTAATCAAGCCGCGAATGCCAGGCCTCGGTCAAGATATCTAACGCTAAGGATACAACTACGGCGTAACCAACGCGCGGTGATCGGGGTATCACCGCAACTTATCCCCGCAAGAGCATTCCCCAAAGGATCGATTGAATGATGCTCACGGCGAAGACCAAGATCAGGAAACCCAGGTCCAGGGCGACACCACCGAATCGCAACGGTGGCACCACCCGTCGCAACAAATTCATGGGCGGGTCCGTGATCGAGTAGATCAACGACGCCGCAATCAGCACGATGCCCTGAGGTCGCCAGTTCCGGGCGAACATCTGCACCCAGTCCAGCACGAGACGGCCCAGCAACGCCACATAGACGAGGTGGACCACCAGGTACAGAACGGAGATGAGAAGATCCACGATCAGCCCTCAGCCTGTCCGTAGGACTCCGTGTCCTCGTCAATGTCACTCGTGTGGCCCTGATCGCGCACCTCGACGTACGAGGGGGTGAGCAAGAACACCTTGGCAGTGACACGTTCGATGGAACCGTGCAGGGCGAACACCAAACCGGCGGCGAAGTCCACCAGGCGCTTGGCCTCGGCCTCGCCCATGTCCGACACATTCATGATCACGGGGGTGCCGTCACGGAACGCTTCACCGATCGACTTGGCGTCGTTGTAGGAGCGGGGGTGCACAGTGGTGATGGTGCGCAATTCGCTGTCGTCCTCTCGGGAACTGGGAGCCCTTCTAATGGGCGTCACGGGGGCTCGATACTCCGCGGAACGGCGCGCCACGGCACCGTTTCCGCTGTCACCGACCACTGCGGTGGAACCGCTTGCCGGTGCCTGCGTGACTTCCCGGGGACGGCTGGTCTCTTCGGAGGTGTAGTCGTCGTCGGTCTCGGCGAGGCCGAGATAAATCATGGTACGACGCAGCGCTCCGGCCATAGTCTCTCCTCAATCACTGGACGGGTGACAGAAATGTCACCCGCGAAATTATCTCTCATTACGCTACCGCACGGCGGGACGTGGCCCGAGGACATCCGAGCCGATGCGCACGTGAGTGGCTCCCGCTGCTACGGCGGCCTCCAGGTCACCGCTCATGCCCGCCGAGACAGCGGTGGCCCCGGGATGCTCTCTCTGCAATTGCTGGGAGATCTCCCACAGTCGTTCGAAAGCCTCACGGGGGTCACCCTCCTTGGGGGCCACAGCCATCACTCCCGCAAGTTCCAGCCCGTCGGTGTCGACGATCAGCCGTGCGAGCTCGGCCACCCGAGTCGGGTGAGCTCCCCCTCGCTGGGAATCTTCCTCCGCCTCCGGGTCCAGGTTCACCTGGATGCAACACTTCAGGTCGGCGGTCGCTGCGGGACCCGGGGCGACGTCGTTCTGGTCCACGGCGGCGCGATGGTTACCCACGGCCTTACCCAGGGCAACGACCAGTGACTCTCGATCCACAGAGTGCACCCAGCTTGCGTAGCGCACCACGCGCTTGGCCTTATTGGACTGGAGTTGTCCGATGAAATGCCACACGGGCTCGCTCGTGTCCGCTTCCCGCTCGGTCAAAGACTCGGACACCTCCTGCGACTTGGGCAGGGCTTCTTGGTCCTTGTTCTCGCCGACGGCGCGCACCCCCAGATCCCGCAGCCTCACGACATCTTGGGCGGGGAAGAATTTGGTCACCACGATCAGTGAGGGCAGTTCACCACCGTGGGCGCGGTCCTCCGTCCGTTGCTCTGCCGCCTCGAGAATGCGCTGTCTCACCGCGGACAGGCGCTGGGCCAGTTCGGCGGTGCGCGCACCG
Source organism: Kocuria sp. WRN011 (assembly GCF_002295155.1). Lineage (NCBI taxonomy): Bacteria > Bacillati > Actinomycetota > Actinomycetes > Micrococcales > Micrococcaceae > Kocuria > Kocuria sp. WRN011. The sequence continues at coordinate 99,913 of NZ_NSGI01000008.1, read as the reverse complement.
TCATCGGCGCTCTGCGTCTGGTCTTCGGAATGCGTCACGGTGTGTCCTTTCCCGCGGAGGTGGTTGCCGAAGGTACCCAAACAACACCCGCAAGGCGAGAGGTCGTCTTGTCGCGCCGGTACGAATAGAGCGCATCGTGTTCCAGGGTGCACCATTCGGAACGGTCGGCACTGCTATCGCTCACCCTGACATCTAGACCTTCGAGCAGCGTGCGGGCGGCTCCAGGCAGATCGAGCCCGGGGGTCTGCCACGAGGTTACGGTCTCGATCCCGGGCAGCAGGTGAGCCGATTCGGTACGCATGTCATCGGGGACTTCGTAGCACGAGCCGCAAATCGCGGGCCCCACCCACGCCGTGATGGATTCAGCACCGCGCTCGCGCAGTTCTCGAACAGTGTTCTGAAGTACACCGTCCAGCAGGCCCCGCCGGCCGGCGTGCGTCACTGCCGTGAGAGGGACGGTCGTCTCGGCCCGTTCGGCCACGAAAACGACCGGAAGACAGTCCGCGGTGAGTACGGCCAGGGGTGTGCCATCATCGCTGATCGCCGCGTCCGCTTCGGGAGCTTCAGGGGCGTTCAACATCTCGTGGCCATTCGAGTGGTCGGTGGTACCGGTCGAGAAGGACACCACGGTGGTCCCGTGAACCTGACGCATGAATCTCAAGGACCCCGCGGGCAGTCCTAGCGTCACTTCGAGCGCGGCCCGATGGGCCGCTACCTCCGTGGGGTCCTCCCCTGTGTGCGCCGCAACATTTCCCTCGTCCGCGTCCGTGAACGCAATGGCGGCACCCGCGTGCCGGTCGGTGAACCACACGACCCATCATCTCCTCACCACATGACAACGGGGTGGGTACCGCTTGGCGATACCCACCCCGTGATCCAATCCTTTGGGGGTCAACCCGGCGGGCAGAACCCGCTCAACTCACTTCAAGAAATCCGGGAAATCCAGGGAATCCTTGCGTGACGAGTTGGATGACGAGTTCGAGGACTCGCCCTCGGCGGGCAGATCGACGTCGAAGCCGGCGTCATCCGGGATGTCGTCTTCCTGCGACTGGCGGGAGCCGAAGGACTGCGAGTTGTTGTTGCCGTAGGAAGAGCCACCGCGCTGCGGGGAACGGCCCACGCCCGAAGGACGCGACGCGTCGCCGCCGAAGGCAGCACGGGTGTTGGCCGCCTGACGCTCCGCCGGGGAGGAGTTGTTGGCGTTGGTCTCCTGCGAGACGGAATCGAAACCGGCGGCGATCACGGTGACGCGGGCCTGATCACCCAGGGCGTCGTCAATCACGGCGCCGAAGATGATGTTGGCCTCGGGGTGAGCCACTTCCTGGACGAGGCGAGCGGCCTCGTTGATCTCGAACAAACCGAGGTCGGAGCCACCCTGGATGGACAGCAACACGCCGTGAGCTCCGTCAATGGATGCCTCGAGCAGCGGGGACGCAATGGCGAGTTCGGCGGCCTTGACGGCGCGATCTTCACCCTGCGCCGAGCCGATGCCCATGAGTGCCGAACCGGCCCCCTGCATGACGGATTTGACGTCCGCGAAGTCCAGGTTGATCAGGCCTGGGGTGGTGATCAAATCGGTGATGCCGGAGACACCGGACAGCAGAACCTGGTCCGCGGACTTGAAGGCATCCAGCATGGATACGTTGCGGTCCGAGATGGAGAGCAGACGATCGTTGGGGATCACGATGAGCGTGTCCACTTCGTCGCGCAGGGTCTCGATGCCGTTCTCAGCCTGGTTGGAACGGCGACGTCCCTCGAAGGTGAACGGGCGGGTGACCACACCGATGGTCAAGGCACCCAGCGAGCGAGCGATGCGAGCGACGACCGGCGCGCCACCGGTGCCGGTGCCGCCGCCTTCACCGGCGGTCACGAAGACCATGTCAGCTCCCTTGAGCACTTCCTGGATTTCTTCTTCGTGGTCCTCGGCAGCCTGGCGTCCGACATCCGGGTTGGCTCCGGCGCCGAGGCCCCGGGTCAGTTCACGACCGACGTCGAGCTTGACGTCTGCGTCCGACATCAGCAGTGCTTGTGCATCGGTGTTGATGGCGATGAACTCAACGCCGCGCAGACCTTCTTCGATCATGCGGTTGACAGCGTTGACACCGCCGCCGCCGATGCCGACCACCTTGATGACAGCCAAGTAGTTCTGGGGGGTTGAGGAGTCCATATGCACCTAACTCGCGTGGGGCTTACCGACAACCGTTCCGCTCATCCAATAAGTTCAAGAATTACTTGAGACTTGAGCGATTTATGCGCAAACGGTATGTCGCATTTCATGTCGACCTTAGAGTACCAATCACCTGCGCGTTCTCCATATCACGACCGTTTGTGTTTCCTGATAAGTCGCCACTCCCCCTAGTCACAGCGGAAGTGGGCAGATTCAAGGTGAGCTTGAAGCTGAGATATGCGGGTGAATGGGGATTATTCGATCGTGGGATGAAGCGGCGCGGAAACGTCGTACACGGTGCCGTCCGCCGTGCCCTGGTCGCTCACAAGAGCCGCGAGTACCTGGGCCTTCAACTCGCTGTCCGAGGAATCACCCCAGATCGCCTTCCGGCCGTCTGCGAAGGTCAGCTCGACCGACGATTCGGAGGGCGCGGAGGCGGTCTCGAGTTGGGTCAGTACGTTCGAGGGCAAGGACGCCAACACATTGGAGATCGCCGCAAACTTATTCGTGCTCAGCACGTCCCGACCGCCCTCGATCATGGGGACGTCGGGACGATCACCCTCGCCGTAGGTCGCCAACTGCTGCCCTTGAGAATCCACGAGGATGAGGTCCTGCCCGTCCTTCACCGCGGCCACTCCCACGCGCTCGTGCAACTGCACGGTGATGGTGTGCGGCGGTTCCAGTACCACGTCCACGGATTTCACCTGGGGCACGTCACCCACGGCGGACCGTACGTCTTCCTTCGAAATCCGGGTCAGCGGAACGCCTTCGAATCGCTGCAGTGCTTCCTCGACGTTCTGGGGATCCGTCAGGCGGGCTCCCTCGACATCGATGGAACGGGTCGCGAACAGCGGTGAGAAGAACACGATGCCCACGAATAAGGCCGCCACCAGCAATGCGGCGAGCAGTGCGAGCCAGCGCTTGCGGCGGCGTCGGCGATGGGAACTACGGGGAAACGCGACCACGGTGTCCGGATCAGTGGAATCCGCATCGGTGTCGTCGGCGGCCGCTTCCGCTTTGGCGGACTTGCGGCGCTGTCGCCAGGTCGAGAACCGACCACCCGGAAGCGGTGTCTCCTCCAACTGACCGGTGTCCACGCGCGAGACCTTGGACTCGTCGTTGACGCTGACCCGCACGGGCTCGTTCTCACCCGCGTCGTCGAACTCGTCGTGAGCGGCACCGTCGAACAGGCTGTCCTCGCTCTGTCCGGTCAGCTGAGTGTCCTCGGCGTCGCGGTCGCGGCCCAGGCGCGGTTGATGCGGTGGTGTGGGCCTGACCATCAGTTGAGCGCCAACCCGTCCACAATCTTGGGACCGAGTGCGGTGACGTCACCGGCACCAACGGTCAGGATCAGGTCGCCCTCGGCCGCGGATTGCAGGACTGCTCCGATCGCCTCCTCCGCCTCGGGTGTGGACACCACTCGACCGGACAGTGCCAGATCCGAAATGCTGCGACCCGTGATGCCCGGTAGCGGCTCTTCACGAGCGCCGTAGACGTCCAGGACGTACGCGTGATCCGCCAGCTCGAGCGCGGCGGCGAATTCGGCGGCGAACTCACGGGTCCGCGAGTACAAGTGGGGCTGGAAGATGGCGTGCACCTTGTGCTCGCCCGCGACCTCGCGAGCTGCCTTGAGCGCAGCCTGGACCTCGGTAGGGTGATGCGCGTAATCATCGAAGACCCGCACCCCACGGGCCGTGCCCTTCAGGTCGAAGCGTCGCGCCGAACCGTGGAACTGACCCAACCCATCGACCAGGGCTTCGGGCTCCGCACCGGCTGCGAGGCCAGCGGTGAACGCCGCGGCGGCGTCGGCGATGTTGTGCGCACCGGGCACCAACAGGTCCAACTCGAGTGACCGGGGCTCACCGCCTGCCAAGGAGAAGGTCAGGGTGCAGTGCGAACCCACGCCGCGCGCCTCGATGCCCGAGACGACCACGTCCGCCGCAGGGTCCACTCCGTAGGTGAGGACGGCTTCGCCGGCCCCTCGACGCCGCTCGGCCAAATCGCGCGAGCCTGCGTCGTCCAGGCACGCGACCAGCGTGCCGCCGGGGCGAATGGTCTCCACGAAACGATCGAAGGACGCGAAGAACTCGTCCGGGGATCCGTAGTGATCCAGGTGGTCGGGTTCGACGTTGGTGATCACGGCGATTTCGGGCAGGTAGGCCAGGAAGGAACCGTCGGACTCGTCCGCCTCGGCGACGAACCAGGCGCCGTCGGCGAAGCCCGCGTTGGCTCCCAGGTCCGCCACGAAGGCTCCGATGGCCCACGACGGATCCAGGTCCGCCGTTCGGAAGGCCACGGTGGTCATCGAGCTCGTGGTGGTCTTGCCGTGGGTTCCCGCAACAGCCACCACGCGGCGACCGTGCATGGCGGAGGCCAGAGCCTCTGAACGGTGTACAACGCGCAGGCCGCGCTCCCGTGCGGCGACAAGTTCGGGATTACTGGGCTTGATCGCCGTGGAGATCACCACTGTCCCGGCACCGTCAACGTTCTGGGCCCGCTGGCCCACGAAAACGGTGGCGCCCAGTTCCTCGAGCTCACGTAGGCCCTTGGAGTCCTTGGCGTCCGACCCGCTCACGTCCACACCGCGTGCCAACAGGAGGCGAGCCACGGCGGACATGCCCGCACCGCCCATGCCGATGAAGTGGACGCGCCCCAGCGCGTGGGGGTCGAGCTGGACCTGGGAGTTCACGGTGGTCTCCTCCGAACGGGAAGTGGGAAGTGATGAGTGGTCGGTGACTAACCTTAACGGCGTGCTGCGTGCTCCAGGACCAACCGCGCCATCGTCTGGGCCGCATTGCGGATGCCGTGGGCCGCTGAGGCCTGAGCCATGTTCGCCAGACGGGGCGCGTCGGTCACGAGCGCGGCGACCGTGTCCCGGTAGTACTGCGGGGTGAAATCGGAATCCTTGACGAGTTCCGCTCCCCCGGCCGCTACCAGCGACCGGGCGTTGAGAGCCTGTTCACCGTTACCGATCGGCAAGGGGACGAACACTGCCGGGAGCCCCACGGCGGCAACTTCACACACCGTGGCCGCTCCGGATCGGGCGACCAACAGGTCCGCCGCGGCGTACACCTTCTCCATGCCGTCCACGTATTCGGTCTGCACATAACCCGGTGCCCGCAGCAGTTCACTCTTGTCGGTGCGGACCTCCTTGGTGCGCCCGGTCACGTGCAAGAGTTGATAGCCCTGTTCGGCCACTTCATGCGCGATCTTGGCCACGGTACGGTTCATGGATTGCGCTCCGGAGGAACCTCCGGTCACCACCACGGTGGGCAGGTCCGGATCCAGTCCGAGGTCTTCACGCGCCCGGGCACGCAGGGCGCCCCGGTCGAGCTGGGCGATCTCCTGGCGCATGGGCATCCCCACGGCAACAGCCCCTTTGAGGGGGGTGTCGGCGAAGGCCGTGGCCACCACGGACGCGAAGCGGGCTCCCACTCGATTGGCGAGTCCGGGCCGCGCGTTGGCCTCGTGGATGATCACGGGAATTCGACGCCGCGCAGCGGCTAGGTACACGGGCGTGCACACGTAGCCGCCGACGCCCACCACCACGTCCGCTTGCTGGGAGTCGAGAATCCGACCGGCCTGCTGAACCGCCCGGTTAAGCCGTGCCGGTAGCCGCAGCAGATCTGCTGAGGGGCGGCGCGGCAGCGGTACCCGCTCAATGAGTTCAAGGGGCACGCCTGCGGCCGGAACCAGCCGGGTTTCCATACCCGACGCCGTTCCCACAGCGCACACGGAGGCCGTAGGGTCGGCGTCCCGAATGGCGTGCGCGATGGCGAGCAAAGGGCTCACGTGGCCCGCGGTGCCACCACCGGCGAGCATCACGTTCACCGTGGCCTCGGCGTTGTTCAGCGGTTCACTGGTCATCATGTGCCTTTCCACCCTGCGAAGTCATACGTCGCAACCATTGTGGCCCCCGACGCCGCGGGTCCCCGTCACCGGAGACCTCGTGGGCCTCCTGCCGATCCAGGATCGCGGACTTGTCTCCCACCTCGACCGACCGTGGCACGCGGGCGAAGGACATGACCACGCCCACCGCGGCCAAGCTGATCAGCAAGGCCGAACCACCGTAGCTGATGAAAGGCAACGGAATACCGATCACGGGGAGCAACCCGGTGACCATGCCGAGATTCACAAAGGCTTGACCGACGATCCAGGTGGCAACACACGCCGTGGTGATTCGGACGAAAATGCTGCGGGTGCGCAGGATGATGCGGGCCATGGCAACCACGATGATCGCGAAGAGCAACAGGATGATCGCGGTACCGAGCAGGCCGAGTTCTTCTCCGATGATCGAGAAGATGTAGTCGTTGTGAGCCTCGGGAACGTAGTTGTACTTGAGTCGCGACTGGCCCAGGCCCACGCCCCACCAGCCACCGGTGGCCAGCGCGTTCAGTCCCTGCTCGGCCTGCCAGCACGCATCGGTGGCACCGCATTCACCGAACAGCCAGCCCGTGATGCGGTCCACGCGGTGCGGGGCGGTGATGATGGCGCCCACGCCGAGCACAACGCCCACGGCGGCTGCCCCGGCAAAAATTTTGAGCGGCGCACCGGCAAAGAAGAGCCCCGCCGCATAGATCAGCACGAACACGATGGCGGTGCCCATGTCACCGCCGGCCGCAACCAGGCCGGTGGGTACCAGGAAGCCGATGGCCGAGGGCCACAGGGCCTTCCTCCAGTCCTTGACCTCGTCACCCTGTTTCGCGAACTGCGCGGCCAACCACACGCACAGGGCTAATTTCGCGGCTTCGGAAGGCTGCAGGGTCAGACCGCCCAGGCTCAGCCAGTTGCGGTTGCCGTTGACCTCCTCACCCAACGGAGTGAAAACCAGGAGCAGCAGCCCGACACCCAGCCCCCACAGCCCCCACGCGAACTTTCTGAAGAGCCACGCGGGAACGAACGACAAACCAATCATCACGATCAGTCCGACCACGCCGAACATGGCTTGGCGTTGGAAGAGGAAATAGGCGGAACTGTCCTCGGCAATGGCCTCGACCGCAGAGGCGGACAACACCATCATCATGCCGATCGCGGTCAGCATGATCACGGTGCCCGCGAGAGCCCAGTAGGAGTGGAACAAGGGCCCGTCCACCAGCTGGTGCCATAGGTGGCGCAGTTTGCTGGTCAGGGGACGCCCTCCCCCGCCGCTGGCCCGCACCACACCCAGATCCTCGTCACGTACGCCGGGGCCCGGGCGGGTCACCGTTGAGTAAGTTCCCTTCGGGTGATAGGCTACCGCGCCGTTGCGGGTCGTGTTGGAGCCTCGGCCAGGGGATGTCGCCATCAGAGTCCCAGTTCCTCGCGTACGCCGTTCACAAAGGCATCTCCGCGGTCCGCGTAGTCCTGAAATTGGTCCATCGACGCGGCCGCCGGTGCCATGAGCACGGTGTCTTTCGGATTCGCGAGCTTCCGCGCCTGTTGCACGGCGGCGTGCATGGCGGCGTGGCCGTCCGTGGGATCGGCGGCAGGATCGAGCGCGTCGGGGCCCGACGTCGCCACGACGGCCACCTCGGGCGCGTGGCGTTCCAGCGCGTCCAGCAGCGCCTGGTTGTCGGTGCCGATCAGGATCACCGTGTGCAGACGAGAGGCATTGCGTTCGATGAGCTGGTCGTAGCTCACGCCCTTGGACAGCCCACCGGCGATCCAGATGACCGAGTCGAAGGCGGACAGTGACGCCTGGGCGGCGTGCGGATTGGTGGCCTTGGAATCGTTGACCCAGCGAACGCCGTCGGACTCGGCCACCAACTGGATTCGGTGGTCACCGGGCTGGAAGGCGAGCAGCCCCTCTCGGACAGCCTCCGGAGCGACACCGGCCGCGCGTGCCAGGGCTGCGGCGGCCAGAGCGTTGGCGACCACGTGCCGGGTGGGCAGCGCTCCCGTGTCGGCAACGGTGCCCAGCTCGGCGGCGGTGTTCTTCCGATCCGCCACGAAGGCCCGGTCCACCAGCAGGTCGTCCACCACACCCACCATCGACAGATCCGGGGTGCCGGTCGTGAAGCCGATGGCGCGGCAACCTTCCTGCACATCCGCTTCCTCCACGAGCCCGACGGAGCCCTCTTGCTCCACGTTGAACACGCACGCGACCCGGGTGTTCTCGTAGACGCGGGACTTGTCCGCCACGTAGTTCTCGTATCCCTCGTGCCAGTCCACATGATCCTGGGCCAGGTTGAGCACCACGGACGCCAAAGGCGCCATCGAGTGGGTCCAGTGCAGCTGGAAACTCGAGAGCTCCACGGCCAGGACGTCGTATTCGACCGGATCGCGCAATGCATCCAGAATGGGCGTTCCCACGTTTCCTACCGCGATCGCCTTGAGGCCCGCGGCCTGGAGGATGGATGCGGTCATTCCCACCGTGGTGGTCTTGCCGTTGGTGCCGGTGATGCACACCCATTCGGCGGTCTTGCGGCCTTCGCGTTCCCGCACCCGCCAGGCCAGTTCCACGTCACCCCAGATTTGGATGCCCTCTTCACGAGCGGCGACGAGCAACGGATGGGTGGGCGGGAAACCCGGAGAGGTGACGATCACGTCGGGGCGGTCCCCCGCGACGTCGGGAACGAATGTCATGGCGTCCTGGCCGAGGTTGACGTCCAGGGCCCCCACGATGCGCAGTGTGTCGGCGCGCTGTCGGTTGCGTGCGGTGTCGTTGCCGTCCAGTACGACGACGCGCGCGCCGAGTTCGATGAGGGTGTCCGCGGCCGCGAATCCCGAGACGCCGATGCCGGCCACGACCACTCGAAGGCCGCGCCAGTCGGCGTCCCAGCTGGTCAGCCCGGCTAGCCGCGGGTTATCGAGCACTGGGTTGTCATTACTCGCGTGAATCATCGAAGTGCCTCAGCTCCGGGGAAAGCCCCTCCGTTGTGAATCAACCAGTCACCGTAGAACACACCCAGTGCCGCGGCCACGAACAATCCGGCAATGATCCAGAACCGAACCACGATGGTGACTTCCTGCCAGCCCTTGAGTTCGAAGTGGTGCTGCAGCGGGGCCATCTTGAAGATGCGCTTTCCGCCGGACAGTTTGAAGTAGCCCACCTGCATGATCACGGACAACGTGATGACCACGAACAGACCGGCGATCAGGATGAGCAACAGTTCGGTCCGGGACAGCACGGCGAACGCGGCCAACGCGCCACCGAGTCCCAGCGAACCGGTATCGCCCATGAAGATCTTGGCGGGTGAGGTGTTCCACCACAGGAAACCGATCAGCGCGCCCACCAGGGCCGCGGCAACGATGGCGAGGTCCATGGGGTCGCGCACCTCGTAGCAGGCCGCCTGGTTCACGTTCTCGCACAGGTGGCCGGACTGCCACAGGGCAATGAGCATGTAGCCGCTGAACACCAGGATGGAGGCGCCGGTCGCCAGTCCGTCCAGGCCGTCGGTGAGGTTCACCGCGTTGGTGGTACCGGTCGCGATGAGGTTCACCCAGATCACGAACAGGATGGCCCCGATGATCGGCCCGGCAAAGGCGAGATCGACATTGGTGTCGCGGGTCCACGAGATGGCGGTGGATGCGGGGGTGTTGCCCGCCTCGTCCGGGAAGAACAGCACGAGCACGGCAAAGGCCACGCCGATGGTTCCCTGCAGGATCATCTTCCCGGCGGCCGTGAGACCCAAGTTCTGCTTCTTGGCGATCTTCTTGTAATCGTCCAGGAACCCCACCAGACCCATGCCGAGCATGAGCCCGAGGGCAAGGACTCCGGACAGCGTGACGCCGCCGTTTTCTGGCCAGGCCAACATGCTGACCACATGGGTCACCAGATAAGCGGCCACCACGGACAGCAGAATGGCCACACCACCCATGGTGGGCGTGCCGCGTTTGGTCTGGTGGCTAGTGGGCCCGTCGTCGCGGATGTATTGACCGTACCCGCGGCGGGCCAACATCTTGATGAGCGCGGGGGTGCCGAAGATCGAAAAGACGAGGCCCAGCCCCGAAGCCATGAGCAACTGAATCATGCGGGCTCGTTCCCCTTGCCGTTGGTCGTTTCATGGGTGGAGGCCGTTTGGTCGGACCCCTCGGCTGCCACGCGATCCCCCAGATGGTTGAGTCCTGCGGCGTTGGAGGATTTGAAAAGCACGATGTCACCGGGTTGCAATGCGCCCTTCAGATGATCCTCCGCTTCCTCCGCGGTGGCCACCCACTGGGCTTCGTCCCCCCAGGAACCTTCAAGGGTAGCCGCGGTGAAAATGGGGCGTGCCAGGTCGCCCACGGCCACCACGTGTGAAATGTTCATGCGGACCAGCAGCTGGCCCAGTGCGTCGTGGGCCGCCACGGACTCGTCTCCGAGTTCGTACATCCCGCCCAGAACGGCCACGGTTCGACGCGGTGCGGTCTGTCCGTCGCCACGCCCCATTTGCGCGAGGGTCTGCAGTGCAGCGCGCATGGACTGCGGGTTGGCGTTGTAAGCGTCGTTGATCACGGTCACGCCGTCCGGGCGCTCGGTGCGTTCCATGCGCCAGCGCGACTGCGCACCCTGGCCGTTGAGACCGGCCACGATGGCCTGCGGCTCGATCCCTGCAGCGAAGGCGACGGACGCGGCCGCCAGAATGTTTGACACGTGATGCGCGCCGATGAGTTTGGACTCGATCTCATGCGCGGAACCATCGGGCAGATGCAGGGTGAAACGCGGGCACCCGTCCGCGCCCACCGTCACGTCCTCAGCCCAGACCCGGTCGTCGCCGTGCTCGGGCGCGTTCGGCTCAGACCCGAGGCCGAAGGACACGATGTTGGCCTGGGTGCGGGTGCGCATCTCCCGTACACGGGGATCGTCGTCGTTGAGCACAGCGGTGCCGTTCGGGGCGAGACCCTCGACCATTTCGCCCTTGGTGCGCGCAATGTTCTCGACGCCGCCGAACTCACCGGCGTGCGCGGTTCCCACGCACAGCACGGCGCCGACATCCGGGTGCACCATGTTGCACAGGTATTCAATATTGCCCAGGTGATTTGCGCCCATTTCAATCACGAAGTACCGGGTGTCCTCGTGCGCGGTGAACACGGTGAGCGGGACGCCCACCTCACCGTTGTAGGAATTGCGCGGCGCCACGGTCGGACCCTGGGATCCGAAGATTCCGGCCAGCAGGTCCTTGGTGGTGGTCTTCCCCACCGAGCCCGTCACTGCGACCACGGTCACCGGGTGCTTCTCTCGCAGCCGGTCGATCACGTTGCTCGCGAGAGCGCCCATGGCCTCGACGACGTCGGGCACGACCACACCGGGGTAAGGCTCCCCCGCGTCGTTGGTCACCTCGCGCTCGAGCAGGTTGAGCACGGCACCGGCCTGGGCCGCCTGGGGTACGAACTTGTGCCCGTCCGTGGCCTCACCGGGTTTAGCCACGAACAGCGTCCCGTGAGTGACCTCGCGGGAGTCCGTGGTGACGGACGAGATCACCACGGACTCAGCGTTCTGGACACCGACCAGGCGGCCTCCGGTGGCTTGCGCCACCTGAGTGGCGGACAGGGAAATCATTTCTGCTCCTTACGGCCCGAGTGCAGCGCATCCAGCGCCGCCCTGAGCTCCACGCGGTCATCCAGCGGATGTGCCACGCCGTTGAGATCTTGGAAAACTTCGTGGCCGCGCCCTGCCAGAATGATGGAATCCTCCGGTCGGGCCATGCGGACCGCCGTGTGAATGGCTACCTCGCGCGGGGCGATCACGTGCACCTCAGCGGCACGTGCTCCGCGCTCTTGGGCCTCGCGTGCGCCCTGGGCCACCTGTTCGCGAATGGGTGCGGGATCTTCGTCGTGGGGGTCGTCATCGGTCACGATCACGATGTCCGCACCCTCCGCGGCGATCCGCCCCATGATGGGTCGCTTGGTGGTGTCGCGGCGTCCGGTGGCACCGAACACGATGATCGTGCGGCCACCTTCTTCGGTGGGTTCCACGGACTGCAGAGCTCGGACCATGGCATCCGGGTTGTGGGCGAAATCCACGACCGATGTGGGCCGGGTGCCGATCAGCTGCATGCGCCCGGGCACATCGGTGGTCAACGGATCGTGCTCGTCCAGAGCCTTCTGCAGGGTGTCCAGGTCCACCCCGGAGTCCAACACCATGAGGACGGCCAGGGCCGCGTTGGCCACGTTGAAGTCGCCCGGCAGCGCCGTGGAGACCGACAGCTGGCGGCCGTCGCGGTGCTGCAGGGTGAATGCGTGACCGATTCCTCGGCGGGTCAGGGAGTTCAGGGTCCAGTCGGCACCGGAGCGTTCGGGGCCCGCGTGGGCGTCGTCCCCGATATTGCCGCGCAGCGCAACGGAGGTGACGTGGTCCGAGCCCAGGTTCTCGCGGGCTCGGCGGGCCATTGCTTCTCCCCATTGATCACCTTCGGTCAACAGAACGACGGCGCGCTCCGCCCGCTCGGCGGTGAACAACTGGGCCTTGACCTCGAAGTAGGCCTCCATGGAGCCGTGGAGATCCAAATGGTCCTGGGTGAGGTTGGTGAATCCGGCCACGTTGTAACGGACGCCGTCCACGCGGTGGAACTCCAGGGCGTGGGACGAAACCTCCATGGCGGTGGCACCGATGCCCCGCTCGCGCATGAGCGACAACAACGAGTGGACGTGCGGTGCCTCGGGCGTGGTGAGCTTGGAGGGGATGGGGGTGTCTCCGGCCAGGATCTCGATGGTCCCGATCAGCCCGGTCGTGTGCCCCAGGGCCCGCAGAATGGAGGTCAGAAAGTACGTGGTGGTGGTTTTACCGTTGGTTCCGGTGACCGCGAACAACTTCTGCGCGCTGCCGTCCTCCGGCTGGGAGTTGTAGATCTCGGCGGCGATCCGACCCGTCCACGCTCGCGGATCGTCACTCACCAGTACGGGGAGGTCCACGGCTGCCTGCGCGACAAGGTCCGCGCCCGCGGCGTCGGTGAGAATGGCCACAGCACCGGACGCGGCGGCGTCGGCGGCGAATTGTGCCCCGTGCATGCGCGCACCCGGAAGGGCCGAGTACAGGTCCCCCGGCTGGATCTCCCGAGAATTCAGGACCACGCCCGTGACGGGGACGTCCGAGGCACCCTGTGAAGTGACGATCTGCGCGCCCGTGAGATGAGCTAACTGCTCAACGGTGTGAGCCACGGGTCGGGACGGACGCACCGACTGCGCGTCGCGTCCCTGTTCGGCAGATGCAACCATGGAAGTCCTCTTCAAAAAGCTGTAGCGAGCGAACCCCGCTCACCGGGGCCGGTACGTACCGGTAAATAAGGTGGTGCTGCGAGTTTATCCCTGTGATTCTTCCCGAGCCGGTGAGGGCCACGTTTGGTCCAGCGCGTTCGTGGGAGTCACGGAGCGGTCGAGATTGTCCGGAACTTCCTTGGGGATCTCCACGGGATCCGTCGTAGAAGGAGGCACGTTGTAGTGGTGCAGGACCTGTTCCATGATCGTGGAGAAGGTTTCCGTGACGCCAATAGTGTGGACGTCCCCCTCGGGGCGCTGGAGTGTCACGGCCACCAGGTACTGCGGATCTTCCATCGGTGCCACGCCCACGAACGACGTGGTGTAGCCGTCGTAGCCACCCTGGTCGCTGGGCGCCTCCGCGGTACCGGTCTTGCCGCCCACGCGGTAACCGGGAACCGCTGCCTCCTTGGCGCCACCCTCGGTCACCACGGTCTCCATGACGTCCATGGTCTGCTGCGCTGCTTCGGGCGAGACCACTCGCTTGCCTTCCGGCTGTTCGGGAGTGGTGACCGAGCCGTCGGCTTCCTCCGTGGACTCCACGAGGCGAGGTTCGATCAGCACGCCGTCGTTGGCAACCGCCTGGAAGATCGATGCCGTGCGCAGCGGGCTCTGTGAAACGCCCTGGCCGAACAGCACGGTGAATTGCTGGCGGAAATCCCAATCGTCAGCGGGAGCCAGGATGCCGGAGGTCTCACCGGGGAGCTCGATGCCCGTGGACTGGCCAACCCCGAAATCCGCCATGTAATCGTGGCGGGTCTGCTTGTCCATCTTGGAGCCCATGATCACAGTTCCCGTGTTCATGGAATCCGCGATGATCCCGGCCACCGTGCGGTTCTGGGTACCGTGATCAAAGGCGTCCGTGATCTTTTCCGAGTCGATCTGCAGGTGCGGAGGCACCGTGATCTCGGTATCAGGATTGGCAATGCCCTGGTCCATGACGGCGGCGGTGGTCAGGATCTTCTGGGTCGAACCGGGCTCCACCGCGTGTGTCACGGAGCGGACGCCCAGGTCCTCCCCTTCGGCCTCGCCGGGCACGTTGGGGTCAACCGTGGACGAGTCCGCCATCGCCAGGACCTTGCCGGACTTGATGTCCATCACCACGGCGCTGCCCCATTCAGCATTGAGTTCCTCGGCGCGTTCGGACACTGCCTGTTGCGCGAAGTACTGGACGTCGCTGTCCATCGAGAGTTGAACATCAGCGCCGTCCTGCGGTGACTGCAACTCTTGCGGGGCAACGGGAATGCGCACCCCGTCACCGGAAATTTCGTAACGACGCTCGCCGTTCACGCCGCGCAGCTTGTCGTCCTGGGTCTGCTCAATACCGCCAAGGGCCTCGTTGTCGCCGCCCAGGAATCCCACGATGGACCCGCCCACCGCGCCATTGGGGTAGCTGCGTTGGAAGGTCGGTTGACCGAACACGTACGGGAGATTGAGGTCCTGAATCTTGCCGTACTGCTCCGGGGTCACACCACGGGCCACGTAATTGAAGGTCTTGTCGCCGTCCAGGGCGTTCTTGACCTCGGTGTCCGGGAGGCTGAGTGCATCGGCGATCTCGTACACCGCCTGGGTGGGAGTCACCTCTTCGGTGGATTGGTCTTCCTTCACGCGGGTATAGGCCGCCACTGCAGTCTGATCCACCGTGATGTCGTAACGCTGCAGGGTGCGGGCCAGGACTTCACCGTTCGTGTCCTTGATGTCACCGCGTACAGCCGGAATCACCTCTGTTTGGGTGCGGCTCTCCGCCGCGGCTTCCGCGCGACCGGTGGGATCCAGCCCCTGCACCCAGAAGAGCTTTCCCGCGACCACCAACAGCAACGCCAGCAAGAGGGCGATACCCACCTGCGCTCGCGTCCAGCGGGGTCGCCAGGACGCGTTTCCGGTTGCGGGTGATGACACGATGAATCCTCAATTCCTAGCAGTCAGCGTAGCGGGCTACCTCCGAAGGTGCGGCTGTGGTTCCGGCACCGTTGCCGGAAGTGCAAAGTTTACTGGCCGGGCTCGCGCTGTGCAGGCGCCGGGATGGAACCGCCGTTGAGGTTCTCCTTCTCCTGGGCCTTCTGCTGCGCCTTGCGGTCGGCTGCCTTCTTCTCGGCCTCTTCCTTGGCGCGCTTTTCCGCGCGTTCCTCGGCAGCCACGCGGGCGTTCTCCGCTGCTTCGGAGCCCTTCATCTTGGCCGGGGGCACCAGGATGTCCTGGGCGTTCCCCTTTTCTGCCACGCCCGACGCCGCCGCAACGGCACCGGTGCTCAATTCCACGGTTCCCACGTCCTTGGCCTGGACCATGCCCAGGTCGTTGGCGCGTGCGGCGAGGTTCTGGGGAGCGGCGTTGGCTTCGATGTCCTGCGTGAGCGCCTCGTTCTCCTGGGAGAGAGCTCGTTCCTGAATGGTGAGTTCGGTGAGCCGGTACTGACCCGAGGAGATCTGGATGTTGAGGAACAGGATGCCCATCAGCGCGGCCGCGAGGGCAATGGCGCACATCACTACGGTGGAGACTCGGCTGCGACGGACCTGACGCTGCGGGACGACCGACAGCGGCGTGCGCGATTGTTCGGAGCGGAGCTCTTCCTGACGGGTCGATGACGGCGCCGGATGTGACATAGCCGCGCTGCTCATCGTGTACTCCCTGACTTCATGGTGGTGCGAATCTTCTCTACAGCCCGCAACCGAGCCGAGGCCGCTCGGGGGTTGGTTGCGGTTTCCTCGTCGCTGGGCCTCTCAGCTCCGCGAGTTAGAACCTTGAGCGTGGGTTGATGTTCCGGCAATTCCACAGGGAATCCCTTGGGTGCCGTGGACCGCGCTCCACGCGCAAATTCCTGCTTCACAATTTTGTCCTCAAGCGAGTGGTAACTCATAGCGACGACACGCCCGCCGACCCTAATAGTTTTCAACGCGGCAGGAATTGCCCGGGTTAAAACATCAAGCTCTTCATTAACTTCAATGCGTAACGCTTGAAAAGTTTGCTTGGCAGGATGCCCCTTTTTATGTTGCGCACTCATGGGCACGGCGGACTTGACCACGTCCACGAGTTCACCCGTGGTCTTGAGGGGTTTCACGGCGCGCGCGGCGACTATGGCTCGCGCAATGCGCGGGGCAAAGCGTTCCTCTCCCCAATTGCGCAAAATGGTGCGCAATTCATCCTCGCTGTACTCGTTGACGACCGTTTCTGCGGTGAACTCCGCTTGGGAGTCCATGCGCATGTCGAGTGGTGCGTCGAACGAATACGCGAAACCACGCTCGCGTTCGTCCAACTGCAACGAGGAAACACCCAGATCGAAGAGGACACCGTCCACCGCGTCCACACCGGCCACCGCTGCGGCATCGGCGATGTTCTCGTATGTGGTGTGAATGCTCCGGAACCGATCGCCGAAGGGTGCCAATCGGCGCCCCGCGAGTTCAAGTGCCTGCGGATCCCGATCAATCCCCACGACCGTGAGATTCGGGAAGCGTTTGAGCATGGCCTCACTGTGCCCGCCCATTCCCAGGGTGGTATCCAGAACCACTGGTGAGTCAGTTTCGAAGCCGGGTGCAAGAAGGTCCAGACAGCGCTCGAGCAGCACCGGTACGTGGCGCTGCTCTGCTGGTGTGTCCTGCATTCGGGCTCCTGATCTGTTCCGGGTTCAGCCCTGGTTGCTGTCACCCGCGTGTTTGACGGTCCAAGGTCCTCCGCGGTCCGGCTACCAGATCCCCCTCCGCCACTCGCCTCTCGAATCCGGCCTGACTCGGGGGAAGTCGAGTCAGGACGGTGACGTGGGCGGCTGGAGATCTCGTATCCGGTGCGCGTGAGCTGCGGCGAAATCAGAACAGTCCGGGGATCACCTCTTCTTCGGTGTCCGAGAACGCTGCCTCCTTCTCCTCCAGGTACTGCTGCCATGCCTGCGCGTCCCAGATCTCCGCGCGACTTCCCGCACCGATCACGGCGAGCTCCTTACCGAGCCCGGCGTAACTGCGCAGTGACGCGGGGATGGTCACGCGACCTTGTTTGTCCGGAACCTCGTCCGAGGCACCGGACAGAAAAACGCGGATGTAATCCCGAGCCTGCTTGGACGACAGCGGCGCCGCTCGCATTTGTTCGTGCACACGTGCGAATTCCTCTTCACTGAACACATACAGGCAACGCTCTTGCCCACGAGTCAGTACGAGTCCTTCCGCCAGTTCAGCCCGAAACTTGGCCGGGAGGATCAGCCGGGCCTTTTCATCAAGGCGCGGTGAGTATGTTCCGAGAAACATCTCCACCACCTTGATTTGGGGGTCCTGCTGCACCCTCGTTCCTCTACCGCGCTCCACTTTACTCCACTTACCTCCACCGTCAACGCAGCTACTCCACTTCCCCGTGTTTCCAGGGAACCTGTCCCGCTCCTGACAGGTTTGAGGCAAAGAAAAACTCCCCGGTCAGCGACCGAGGAGCTAGAAATGAAGTTGTGGGGAGGAAAGTGGGGGAAAAGTGGAGGGACTAGTTTCCGCCACCCTGATTGCGCTGGTCCCACTTCTGTTCGAGGTTCTGCAAGAAGCCGGAGGAGGATTTGGGGCTGCCGCTCTTCTTGGGTCCGGCGGAGCTGGATCCTGCGCGCTCCCCCTTGGCCGGGATGATGGCGACGTACACGCCGACCCCCATGACGATGAAGCCCAGCACACCCAGGAGAATCAGATTGGTGGCGACACCGGCGAGGACAATACCCAGACCGACCACGGCAATCACCACGCCGAGCACCACGTTGCGCTTGGAACCACGCCCACGAGTGGGTTCAGGCTGCATGGTGGAAGCGAAGCGCGGATCTTCTTGGTGCAGTTGCTTTTCAAGCTGCGCCAGAAGTTGCTGTTCGTGCTCGGAAAGGGGCACGATTCCTCCTGCGTGTAGAGATGAAGATGACCGCGAAACCCAAATGATCATCACGTGTTATCAAGGATATCCCCTGCGGACCGGTTTGGCACGGTGGGATCAAGGAGCTTGGCGGGCCTGACCACTCCCGGACCGAAGCGACTGTGAACTCGGTCCATGGCCTGCTCAGCGGCCCCCCATTCTTCCTCGCGGCCGTCCAGACTGAGCTGCAAAGCGTAGTCCGCGGCCGCCAGTTTTTCAGCGCGAACTCCCAGCAACCTTACCGATTGTTTTCTGGGTCCGAGGTGGTCCAGGAGCGCTGCCGACTCCGTGTACAGGTCATGGGCGGACGTGATCGGGTGATTCAGAGTCCGCGAGCGCGAAATGGTCGAGAAGTCCGAGTACCGCAGCTTGAGACCCACCCGTTCAGCGCGCAATCCGTGTCGGCGCAATCGGGCGGCCGTGTCGTGGGACAGGCCCAGCAGAACCCGCTTGAGTTGGGCGGTGTCCGAGATGTCCTTGTCGAAGGTCCGCTCTGCGCCCAGGCTCTTTTCCTCGCGCACGGGGGTGACGGGACGTGGATCGTGGCCGTTGGCCAGCTGGTGCAAGTGGTGGCCGGCGGCGTCACCCACTAGCGATCGCAGCCTGGTGACGGGTGTCCGAGCGATGTCTCCCACCGTGCTCAGCCCGGCACCCTTAAGGATGGCCGCGGTGCGTTTACCCACTCCCCACAGCTTGGTGACGGGCAATTGGGCCAGAAAAGCCAGGGTGTGCTGCGGCTCCACGATGAGAAGCCCGTTGGGCTTGCAGTAGGCGGAGGCAATCTTGGCCACGGTCTTGGTTTCGGCCACCCCCACCGAAGCGGTCAGGCCGGTGCTGTTCTCGATCTCGGCACGGATGCGCCGAGCAATCACTGCGGGCGGCCCCAACCGGCGGATGGCGCTCGAGACATCCAAAAAGGCCTCGTCCACGCTGAGCTGCTCCACGCGGTCGGTGATGTCCCGGAACATGCCCATGACCAGACCCGAATAATAGGTGTAGTCCTCCCGGTGTGGTTCCAGCACCACGGCGTGCGGGCACGCCGCGCGCGCTTGTACGAGCGGCATGGCGGAGTTCACACCGAACTTCCGCGCTTCGTACGAGGCCGACAACACCACGGACCGCGGACCCAATCCGGCCACGATCACCGGTTTCCCTCGGTGCTGGGGTGTCCGCAGCAATTCGACACCCACGTAGAACATGTCCATGTCCACGTGCAGGATGGCGCAGCGGCGGTACTTCTCGAGTTGTTCAGGAGAGGGCCCGCGGGTGGGCCGGGTTACCGGACTGTCGTTCACCGAAAACCATCCCTCCCAGTGACTCGTGCTGGTCATTCAACGGCCACACAGTGGCCTCATTCCGTGAAAGCGCTCTGCGCGGCCAGCAATTCTTCTTCCGTTGCCCCCAGCCTAGGCACGGGCACCGACACGTTCAGAGCGGTTGTCATCCCGTTAGGCTGGAGCGGTGCTCCTGGCCACCGGTGGGAGCAGCATCAACCACATCACCAGGACAACGAGGTGCCCGCCGTATGACCGAGACGCCAGACCCCGCAGCCGCAGCAGGTGCCGAGGATGCACAGTTCTCGCGGGCGCTCAACGATCTATTGGCTGAATTCTTCTCGGTGGAACGCGAGCGCGTCTCACAGATTTCCCAGGACGCCCCTCGGTTGGTGGATTCCATCGAGCGGCTCACGTCCGGCGGCAAGCGGTTACGAGCCAGGTTGAGTTATTGGGGTTGGCGCGCCGCGGGTGGCGAAACACTCGCGCCCGCCATTGTGCGGGCGGCGGCGTCGCTCGAACTGTTCCAGTCCGCTGCCCTCATTCATGACGACATCTTGGACCGTTCGGACACCCGCCGTGGGCAACCCAGCGTGCATCGGGACTTCGAACGGGTACACACGCAAAAAGGCTGGCGCGACGACGCCGCCCACTTCGGGATCAGCGCGGCCGTCCTGACCGGTGACATGAGCCTGTCCTTTGCCGAGCAGCTGTTCGCCCAGGCCTCCACATTGCTCCCCCGGGACTACGAACGTGCCGGCCGCGCGATCTTCGACACGATGCGCACCGAGGTCATGGTGGGTCAGTACCTGGACGTGCACGCGGAGGTCGCCCCCACGCCCGAAGATCCCGAAGAACAACTGACTCGCGCCATGGCGGTGTTGCGTTACAAATCGGCCAAGTACTCGGTGGAACACCCCGTGCGGATAGGTGCCGCCCTGGCCGGTACGGATGAGGATTTCTTGGCTCATTGTTCGGCGTTCGCGTTGCCGGTGGGTGAGGCGTTCCAATTGCGGGATGACGTTCTGGGAGTGTTCGGCAACCCTGAAACGACCGGCAAACCCGCCGGCGACGACATCCGCGAAGGCAAGCGCACCGCACTCGTCGCATTGTGTGCCAAAGGCGGGTCAGCAGAAGACATCGAATGGTTGGACTCCACCCTGGGCCGCAGTGACCTCACGGAGGACGAGATCCAGCGCGCGCGCACGCTCATGGAGACCAGTGGGGCGCTGGGACACACCGAGGACCTGATCGGCGAACTCGTCACCACCGCGGACCACCAGCTCGCGACACTCCCGACGAACGAGGTCGCCCGCGCCGGGCTGCGCGCACTCGCGGATGCCGCGGTGCGGCGCAGCCGGTAGAGTTACCAGCCCAAGGCTTGGGCGCGGCGTCGTACTTCGGTCTTGCGACCTTCGCGCAGTGCGTCCACCGGTCGACCCGGCAGCGACTCGTCCGCGGTGAACAACCAGCGGATGGCCTCGGCATCCGTGTAGCGGGCGTCCCGCAGCACGGCAATGGTGCCCTTGAGAGCGTTGAGCGGCTGACCTTCGGCCATGAACCCCGCAGGGACCACGCGAATACCGTCGGAGGGGCGGCGGACTTCCAGGAACTCACCCTGATCCATCATGCGGTGCACCTTGGTGATCTGGATGTCCAAGGCTTCCGCGATGTCCGGCAGGTAGGTCCACTCCCCCACCAGGGAGTCGAGTTCGGCAAAGGTTTCGGCGCTGATATCGGATGAAGGATTCACGGACAATACTTTGCCACGGTTGGCCGTTGCGGTCAGTTCTTCAACTCGCTCAGTCGGGTCGGGTACTCTGGTCACGCTGTCACGGCTCGCGTGAGTCGGTGGCCTTCCCCTCACTCTCGTACTTAGGCAGGAAGCACGAACATGCCGGTTGAGCCGCCAGAAGATCGCCCGTCCGCTCGTTCCACGTGGGCCCGTCGAGCCACCAAAGGTTCGGCAGTCACCGCACTTGCCGCCCTGTCAGCACTCGGAACCCTGGGCACGGCACACGCGCAGTCGCCCGTGACACCCCAGAACACCGGCACCTCCCAGCACGCCCAGGCACCGGGTGAGATCACCGTGGCCGCCGGCGATTCGGTCTGGTCGCTGGCCACCAAGCACGGCGTCACGGTCACCGAGTTGATGAAGGCGAACAAGATTCCCGCCCACGCCATGGTGCGCCCGGGCGACCGCCTCGCGATTCCGGGTCAACAGGACAAGGCCTCGGAGACCAAGCCCGCCCAGACCGAGCCCGCCGAGAACCCGGAGCCCAAGGCACCGACCGCTCGCCACACCATCGCCTCCGGTGATACCATCTGGGACCTCGCGGCCAAGCACGGGGTCAGCGTGCTCGAACTCCAGCAGGCCAACGGCCTCACCGCGTCCTCGCTGCTCCGTCCGGGACAGGCCCTCAAGATTCCCGGCTCTCAGGCCGCACCCAAGGCCGACGACGCCGCTCACGCGCCCGCCGCGGCGTCGGCACCCGAACCCGCACCCAAGACCAAGGCGCCGGCGGCGCCGAAGGCGACCCCGATGCCCGCCGTGGGCGATACATTCGCCGGTCGGACCTACCCCCAGCACGTGGTGGATTCCGCGAACAAGCACCACGCCGAACTGCAGCGGCGCGACCTGCCGAGCCAGCAGGCAGTGCAGTCGATGATCCGCGAGACCGCGGAATCCATGGGTGTGGACCCCAAGCTCGCGCTGGCCCATGCGGCCCAGGAGTCGGGTTTCCAGCAGGGCGTGGTCTCCCCCGCCGATGCCGTGGGAACCATGCAGGTCATCCCGTCCGCCGGCGAGTGGGCTTCCAGTCTGGTCGGACGCGACCTGGACCTGCTGGACACGCAGGACAACATCACCGCTGGTGTGGCCATCATCAAGGAACTCCAGGACAAGGCGCCGTCCAAGCACATGGGCATCGGGGCTTACTATCAGGGTCTGCACGGCGTGAAGACCTATGGTTTGTTCTCGGACACCAAGGACTACGTACGAGCGATTACCGCTCAGGAAAAGCGATTTGCCTGATCATTCCCCCCACGATCACCTGACCGGCACGCTGCTGGACCACCGATACCGGATCCAGCGGCGATTGGCCACGGGCGGAACGGCCTCCGTGTACGTGGGGCTGGACGAGCGTCTCGACCGACCGGTGGCGCTCAAGATCATTCACCCGCACTTCGCCGACGATCCCAAGTTCGTGGAGCGCGCCCAGCGCGAGGCCAAGGCCGCCGCACGCTTGCATCACCCGAATGTCGTGGCGGTGCTCGACCAGGGCCAGACCGCTGACGGCGTGGTCTACCTGGTGCTCGAATACGTGGACGGCCCCACCCTGCGTCACGTGATCGCCCGCGAGTCCCCCATGACGGCCCGTCGCACTCTGGACCTGCTCGTCCCGGTACTGCGCGGCCTGGCGCAGGCTCACCGCTCGGGCATGGTCCACCGGGACATCAAACCCGAGAACGTCCTGCTGACCACCGGCGGTGACGTCAAGGTCGCAGACTTCGGCCTGATGCGCGCCGTGGACGAACACACCTCCACGAGCACCATCCTGGGCACGGTCGCGTACGCCGCCCCGGAGCTCGTGGGCCACGAACCCGTGGATCAACGCTGCGATGTCTACGCGCTGGGCATCATGGCTTACGAAATGCTCACCGGGTCACGCCCCTATACGGGCACTGCCCTTCAAGTCGCCAACGCTCACGTCAGCCGCGACGTCCCCGCGCCGAGTCGCATCTCCTCCGGCATCCCGGGCAGTTTGGACGAGTTCGTGCTGCGCTGCACCGCCCGCAATCCGGACGCCCGTCCCGCCGACGCCGCCGCCCTCCTGGATCTGGCCCTCGCCATTCATCGGTCGTTGCCGGCCGTGAATGATCCGGTGTCGCTGAATCAGGCAACCCATGTGATTCCTGCTTCCGATGAGACGCAATCATTGCCGCAGTCCGGTCAGGCGCATTTTTCGGGAGATGCAGAAACCACGGTGCTGTCGGCTCAGCCGCAGGATTCACGGTCGACCGAGCCGATCTCTAGTTCTGGGGTTCGGAATGCGGCCACGCGCGCGATTCCCGCTTCCGGAATTCTGCCGACCTACGATCTGGACGCCACCCAGACCGTGGCCATCACCGCCGCCGGATCCACCGCACACCGGACCCCGGAGCAGCCGCGCGTCACACTCAACCCGCAGCCCTCGCCGCTGCAGCTGGCGATCGGTTCCGTGGTATTCGTACTCCTGTTGGCTTTGGCCGGTTTCCTGGGGTGGTGGCTCGCCTCCGGCCCGGGAATGGCGGCCAGTACCGTGCCGGATGTATCCGGTGTCCCCGTGGCCAACGCCGAACGCACGCTCAGCGCGGCGGGGATCAGCAATGTGGGTGTGCACACGATGACCAATGCCCAGATTCCAGCGGGTTCGGTAATCGGCACGGACCCCGATGAGTCCGCACGTGTTCACGGTATCGAACAAGTGGTGTTGTTGGTCTCCGAGGGCCCCGCACAGCTGGACGTGCCGATGTTCGAGGGGATGACCCTGGACGAGGCCCGCAATGCGATCAGCCAGGCCGGCTTCACCGTGGGCGGTGTGCAGACCCAGTACTCGGATCAGCCGGACGGAACGGTGTTGCAGCAACAACCATCGCAGGGTTCCAAGGCCGAGGAAGGGACAGCGGTGGACCTTACCGTGGCCACGGACAGCCCGCCGGACCAGGTCCCGAACGTGGTGGGCCAGAACGTCGATTCAGCCAGGGAATCGCTCGAAGAACTCGGTTTCACGGTTGAGGTGAACCGTCCCGTGGGCTCGACACTGGACCGCGTGGTTCATCAGCGCGAGGACGGCGACACGGTGATCCTCACGGTGTTGTGAGTCTGTACCCATCACGTAGGACGGCGGCACCGCTGGATGACGTCCATGACAGGAATCATTCAGCGGTGCCGCATTCGTGGTTCTAAGGGATCAGTTCTGCTTGGAGAGGTACTCCGCTACGAGGAACGCGATCTCAAGGGACTGCATGTGGTTCAGGCGCGGATCACACAGGGTCTCGTAGCGCTCCGCGAAGGAGGACTCGTTGACCGGGTCCGAACCGCCCAGGCACTCCGCGACGTCGTCGCCGGTCATTTCCACGTGAATGCCGCCGGGGAAGGTACCCAGGGCCTGATGCACCTCGAAGAAGCCGCGGACCTCGTCCACCACGTCGTCGAAGTTGCGGGTCTTGTAGCCGGAGGGCAGGGAGACCGTGTTGCCGTGCATGGGGTCAGTGACCCACACGGGCTTGGCCCCGGAACCCTCGACCGCCTGGATGATGGCCGGGAGCTTCTCGCGGATGTTCTTGGCACCCATGCGAATGATGAACGTGAGACGGCCCGGTTCGCGATTCGGATCCAGGGCGTCGATCAAGCGCAGTGCGTCCTCGCCCGTGGTGGACGGGCCGAGCTTCACGCCGATCGGGTTGCGCAAGCGCGAGAGCAAGTCCACGTGAGCGCCGTCGAGCTCGCGGGTGCGCTCACCGATCCACAGGAAGTGGCCGGACGTGCCGTAGGGCAGGTGCGTGCGGGAATCGATGCGGGTCAGAGCGCGCTCGTAATCGAGCAGCAGCGCCTCGTGACCGGCGAAGAACTCGGTGGTCTTGAGCGCATCGAAGTCAGCGCCGCAGGCCGCCATGAACTTCACGGCGTGATCGATTTCTCGAGCCATGGACTCGTACCGGGCGTAGGCGGGGTTGGCCGCGAAGCCCATGTTCCATGCATGCACGCGGCGCAGGTCCGCGAAACCACCGGTGGTGAAGGCGCGGATCAGGTTCAGCGTGGACGCGGACGTGTGGTAGCCGCGCAGCATGCGGTTGGGATCGTGGACGCGGGAGGACTCGTTGAAGTCGAACCCGTTGACCATCTCACCGCGGAAGGTGGGCAGGGTCTGATCACCGCGGGTCTCGAGGTTGGACGAACGCGGTTTGGAGAACTGTCCCGCCATACGGCCCATCTTGACCACGGGCAACGAGGCGCCGTAGGTCAGGACGACGGCCATCTGCAGGAGGGTCTGGACACGACCGGAGATCTTGTCAGCGGTAGCGCCCGCGAACGTCTCGGCGCAGTCACCACCCTGTAGGAAGAAGGCCTCGCCCGCGGCCACGGAGGCCAGGCGCTCACGCAGCAGGTCCACCTCGCCCGCGAAGACCAGCGGCGGAACGGCGTTGAGCTCTTCGATGGTGGAGGCGAAGTCCGGGTGCTCCGCCCACTGCGGGTGCTGACCAATGGTCCGATTGCGCCATTCGTCCAGGCCGGGATAGTTGGCGGCACTGGGCGAAGGGGTGGTCATGGCGCGTGATTGTTCAGACTGAGTTACAGAGGTCATTACCCCAGTCTAGGCGTTTCGGTCCGAGGACTGGTCATCGTTTCCATCATGTGAACGCCCCGGGAATTTGGAACCGAGCTGCTCCGCCTGCTGCGTGACGGATGCGGACACGGATCGACCCTTTTCCCGTGCCGATTCGGCAGCGTCCTTGACCTGGGTCCGGAACTGTTCGCGCTTCTGCTCCGCCAGTTCCTTCTTGTAGTTGGCCGCGTACACATCCGCGGTTTCCTGACCGGAGAGTTCCTGGATCGCGGCCATGATCTTGTCGGTAACCTCACGCATTACTGCGTGATCACCGTGCTGACCCTTGAGGTGGGAGAAGTCCAGGGGCTTACCGAAGATGGTGGTGACCTTGGCTTTGCGAGGGTCAGGAAACTTGGAACCGAGGGGCTGGATCTTGTCCGTACCCACCATGGCGATCGGGACCACGGGAGCACCGGTTTCCAGGGCCAAGCGCGCCACACCGATCTTGCCGCGGTACAGACGACCGTCCGGCGAGCGCGTGCCCTCCGGGTAGATGCCCAGCAGTTTGCCGTCCTGCAGGGCCTGACCGCCGGCGCTCAGGGCCTTGGCACTGGCCTTACCGCCGTTACGGTCCATGGGGATCTGATTGATGGCACGGAAGAAGGCGCCCACGATCTTGCCCTTGACGCCCGGCCCCGTGAAGTACTCGGACTTGGCCAGGAAGTACACCTGGCGGGGCACGGCCACCGGCATGAACACGGAATCGGAGATCGACAGGTGGTTGCTCGCCAAGATCGCCGCGCCCTGCGACGGGACGTTCTCCAGACCGATGGCCTTGGGGCGGTACACCGTGTTCACTACGGGGCCCACCACGTAACGCTTGAGGAACATGTACACCATGACTCGGATCCTTCCGGAAAGCTTCTGTTGCCCTGTTGACCGCGGCTTCGAACGGGTTTGATATGCGCGGATCAGCAGTGCGCGTATCGGATTCCCCGCTGGATTCTCTCACGACAATTGCTCGGACTGGCACAATGGCGCCATGAGCTTCGATCCCGCCACACACGGCCATCAATTCTTCCCGGGTTCCGCGTCCGTGGGCGTGCTGGTACTGCATGGTTTCACCTCCACGACCGCCTCGGTCATCGAGTGGGCGCGCGCCATTCACCAAGCCGACGACGCCGCCGGCCGCCACCCGTCCGTGTCCGTTCCGTTGCTGCCCGGTCACGGCACCACGTGGGAAGACCTGGCCAAGGAGAGCTGGCACGCGTGGCGTGACGCCGTGGATGAGGAGTACTGGGCATTACGCTCCCGGCACGAGCACGTGGTGGTGTGCGGCCTGTCGATGGGCGGCGCGTTGGCGGTTCAGCTGGCCGCACGATATCCGGTGGCAGGTCTTCTGAAGGTGAACCCCGCACTGGCTCTGACGAATCGCGCGGCCGCGTACAGCCACGTTGTCAAGCACGTGGTGCCTTCGGTTCCGGGGATCGGTAGCGACATTAACCGGCCTTCCAAGGGTGAGACCACCTACGACCGCACACCCGTGGCCGCCGTAGCGCAACTCAATATCCTGATTCGCCAGGCGATCAAGACCCTGCCCGCCGTTACAGCGCCGGCCATCGTGTTCCGTTCGACGACAGACCGGATTGTGGCCGACGCCTCTGTTGACCTGATCCGCGAGCGCAGCGCGGGCCCGGTGGAGGTCATTGCGCTGCCCAACAGTTTTCACGTGGCCACCATGGACTACGACCAGGGCTTGGTGGAGACGGCCTCCCGCCATGCGGTGCAGAACCTCATGCGGGGCTTTGGTCTGACGGTCGAGACGGGCCGAGCGGCGGCGTCGGCGTGAGCAAACGAGACCCCGAGGATCCCCAGCCGGACGACGATTTCCGCCGCATCATCGAGGGCAACGACTGGGAGAACGTGCCCCGCGACGATGAGGACGCCGAGCCGTGGGCGGACGAGATTCCATGGGAACCGGCGGAGCAACCCGCGACCGAAGTGCCGCTCGAACTCTTCGAATCCGAGGAGGACGAGTCCTACAACCCCGATCCCGGTGACATCACCCGCGGCGTGAGCGCCAAGATGGTGCGGGCCGTTACGGTGATCCTGGCGGTCCTCGTGATCATGATCGGCTTGGCTGCGCTGCCGGGCCCGCTGCCCACGGTGGTGTGGGCTGCAGGTGTCGCCGGAGTGATCGGTGGCCTGTACCTCGTGTATCGCGCCCTGCCCGAAGATCCCCGCGATGACGACGGCGCGGTGGTCTGAATGAATGTGCCGCTTCAAAGGTGGACACGTCCATAAATGCCACATCATGACCTGGATCACACAGTAGGCTGGCTCCATATCTCCACGAAGAAGGTGCTAAATGAGACGCGTGAGCGTACCCCCCGTAGTTGACCCGCTTCCGCACAACAGCGTGGCCGAGATCCTGGCCCGCCAAGCGAGCGAGAACCCGGACATCGTCCTGTACACGATCCTCCATGAAGGCAAGGAACGCGATGTAACGGCGCGTCAGTTCCGCGAAGAAGTCATTGCCGTGGCACGAGGCCTGGCCGCCCGGGGTATTCAGCCCGGGGACCGCGTAGGCATCCTGAGCCGCACGCGCTACGAGTGGTCGCTCGTGGACTTCGCCCTGTGGTGGGTGGGCGCGGTTCCCGTGCCCGTGTACGACACGTCCTCCCCGGATCAGATCGCCTGGATCCTGTCGGACTCCGAGTCCAAGGCGATCTTCGTCGAAACCGATGAGCTCGCGGAGCGCGTCGAGGCGGCCGCCGCCATCACGCCGTTCGCAGCGTCCTCACGGATCTGTGTCTTCGACACTGCCGATCCCAAGTCGTCCTTGGAAACCTTCATTGCCGAAGGTGCCGACCGGACCGATTTGGAGGACCCGCACGACGGTGATTCTCTGGATCGGACCGCCACCATCATTTACACCTCGGGTACTACCGGGCCGCCCAAGGGTTGCGAGCTCACGCACCGAAACTTTATTGGGTGCTCGGCCAACACGATTCCCGTTGCGTCTGAGGTGATCTATCCCGGTGCCCGCACGCTGATGTTCCTTCCGCTGGCTCACGTGTTCGCACGTTTCGTGGAAGTCGTCGCGGTGGACGCCGGTGTCACCCTGGCGCACACCCCGGACGTCTCCGGACTGATGGAGGACCTGGGTCGCTTCAAACCCACGTTCATCCTTGCCGTACCGCGCGTGTTCGAGAAGATCTTCGTGGGCGCGCGCCTGAAGGCTGCCGCTGCGTCCCCGGTCAAGAAGTTGATCTTCGCCCGTGCCGTCGCAGTGGCGGTCGAGTGGTCCAAGGCTTCGCAGGCGGGCAAGGTTTCGCCGTTGCTCGAGGCTCAGCATCGTCTGTACGACAAGCTCGTCTACTCCACGCTGCGCAACGCCATGGGTGGCGACGTGCGCTATGCGGTATCCGGAGGTGCACTCCTGGGTGCGCGCCTGGGGCACTTCTTCAACGGCATCGGCGTGTACGTGGTGGAGGGTTACGGTCTGACCGAGACCACCGCACCCATCTCCGCGAACTTCCCGAGCATCAACCGCCTGGGTACCGTGGGCCACCCGATCCCGGGCCATGAGATCGCCATCGCTCACGACGGCGAGATCCTGGTGCGCGGCAACAACGTGTTCCACGCGTACCACGGCATGCCGGACAAGACCGCAGAAAGCTTCATCGACGGTTGGTTCGCCACCGGTGACCTGGGTGTCCTCGACGAAGAAGGCATCCTCACCGTGACCGGTCGCAAGAAGGAAATCATCGTGACGGCTGCGGGCAAGAACGTGGTCCCCAATACCCTGGAGGATCCCATCCGAGCTTCGGCCACCGTGGGTCAGATCATCGTGCTGGGCGACAACAGGTCATTCATTTCCGCGCTCATCACGTTGGACCCGGACACCCTGCCCAAGATCCTGCCGACCCTGGGCCTGGACTCCTCGCTCACACCCGCTCAGGCGGCCAAGGAGCCGGCAGTCATCGACCACGTACAGAAGATCGTGGACCACGCCAACGCCAAGGTGTCCCGCGCCGAGAGCATCCGTAAGTTCACCATCCTGGATCGTGACTTCACCATCGAGGACGGTTATCTGACGCCCTCCATGAAGCTCAAGCGCCCCAAGGTCATTGAGGACTTCTCGGACGAGATTGAGGCGATCTACGCCAAGTAAGTCTTGGCGCATAGCTCACCATGACAGAGCGGGGCCCTGCGGATCAGTGATCCACCGGGCCCCGCTCTGTCATGGCCCTGCCACGTGGCGACACCGAGTGGCTTGCTTACATCGCGACCTGTCCCAACCGCCGGCGAGAATCAACTATCGGTCGATGACGCTCAGCGTTGCTCCGGCACGTCCAGCCCTAGCAGCGCGTTCTCGACCACTTCGGCCAGTGCCGGGTGAATCCAGTACTGACCGCGAGCCATTTCGTGGGCCGTCTGACCGAAGGACATGGCCTGGATGAGCGGCTGAATCAAGTTGGACGAGTCCTTACCGATCAAGTGCGCGCCCAGCAGCAATCCGGTCTTCCTGTCCGCAATCAGTTTGCAGATTCCCACGGAGTCCTCCATGGCCCAGCCGTAGGCAACATCGCCGAAGTTCTGTTCCTTGACGGTGATGCCCGTGTCGTTCTGCTCGGCCCAGACGCGTGCCTGTTCCTCCGTCATACCCACAGTGGCGATCTGTGGCTCGGTGAACACCGCGGAGGGCACGAACCGGTGATCGGTTGCACGCAGGTCATCGGGGTGGACCACGTTGTGCGAAACCGTGCGCGCCTCCGCGTTGGCCACGTGCTTGAGCTGGTACGGAGAGCAGATATCGCCCAGAGCCCAGAGGCCTTCAACGGGTTGATCATCGCTGAGCACGCGCTGGTACTCGTCCACGGCCAACAGACCGGAATCGTAGACATCCAGGTTTGCCGCCTCCGGATTCAGTGTGTCCGAGTTGGGCACGCGGCCGGTGGCCACGAGCACCACGTCCGCCGTACCTTCCCAGGTCTCCAGGGATTCGTCCGACGCCGCCGCGGTCACCGTGAGCTTGCCGTCCGGGGTCTGCTCGATGCCGGTGATGGAACGGTTCAGTTGCAGGTCCCATTGCAGGGCGGCCTCGCGCTTGAAGCGCTCGGCAATCGTGTGGTCGTGTTGGCGCAAAAGTCGTTCGGACCGGTTGAGTTGGGTGACCTTGGATCCCAGCCCGTTGAACACGTGGCAGAACTCGGCGGCAATATAGCCACCGCCCACCACGATGATCGACTCGGGCAACTCGTCCAGGCGCATCACGGTGTCCGAGGTGTGCACGCCAGGAAGATCAATACCGGGAACGTCCGGGAGCTGAACCCTGGAGCCGTTCGCCAGGACAATCTGGGGCGCGGTGATCTGCTCCCCCGATTCCGTTTCCAACACCTTGGGCGCCACGAAGTGCACGTATTCCTGGATCACGGTCACGTTGTCCAGGGATTTTCGGTAGGTCAGACCCCCGTTGGCGATGGCGTCGATGCGGCTGAAAATCCGATCCCGCATGGCCTGCCAATCCACGGAGTCCCTGGATGCGTGCACCCCGAGACGGGAAGCATCCAGAGCCTCACGGGCCACCGTGGCCGGGTACACGTACATCTTGGTGGGGATGCACCCCACGTTGAGGCACGTGCCACCAAAAGTACCCGGTTCCACGATGGCCACGTCCAGATTGTGGTACTCCTCCGTGAGGATGGAATTACCGGAGCCAGAGCCAACAATGATGAGATCGAATTCGCGCATGGATCCCATCCTAAATAGCTTGGCAAATCAGCGATCAGGCGGGGTCGATCACCAGCACCAAGTCGCCGCCGCTCACCTGCGCCACGTCCCTCAAAGCCACGCGGGACACGGTTCCGCCGGTGGGCGTGGTGATGGAGGCTTCCATTTTCATGGCTTCGATGGTGGCCACCGCCTGACCCGGCTCCACGGTGTCGCCCTCGGCAACCGTGACCGTGACGGCCCCGGCAAACGGCGCAGCCACGTGACCCGGATTGGCGGAATCGGCCTTCTCGAGCTCCACGGAGTCCGTCTTGACGGAGTTGTCCCGGATTTCCAGCAGGCGCAGCTGGCCGTTCAGTGTGACCATCACGGTGCGCATGCCCTTGTCGTCCGGCTCCGAAATCGCCTGCAGGGTTACGAGCAGCCGCACTCCCTTGCCCAACGAGATCACGTGCTCGAAGTCCTGGCGCAGACCGTAGAGGAAGTCACGCGTGTGCAGCACGGACAGGTCTCCGTACTTGACCTGTGAGGCCTCGAACTCCTTGGTCGGCGCGGCGAACAGCAACCGGTTCAGCGTGGCCCGGCGGACCTCACCCGGCTGGTTCAATCCTTCCTGGTCCTCATCGCTCAGTTCCTTGTCGCCCAGGGTCACGTTGCGACCCTTGAGTGCCTTGGAACGGAACGGCTCGGGCCAGCCCGCGGGCGGGGTTCCGAGTTCACCGGCCAGGAAGTTGATCACGGAGTCCGGGATGTCGAACTTGTTGGGGTTGGACTCGAACTCGGCCGGGTCCACGTCCATACCCACGAGCTGCAGCGCCAGGTCACCCACGACCTTGGAGGACGGGGTCACCTTGACCAGGTGGCCCAGCATCTTGTCCGCGGCGTAGTACATGTCCTCGATGGCCTCGAACTTCTCCCCCAGGCCCAGTGCAATCGCCTGCTGACGCAGGTTGGAGAGCTGGCCACCCGGAATCTCGTGACGGTACACGCGACCCGTGGGGCTGTTGAGTCCCGACTCGAAAGGCTTGTAGATCCCACGCACGACTTCCCAGTACGGCTCCAAGTCGCTCACGGCGTCCAGGCCCAGGTTGGTGTCGCGCTCGGTGTTCTCGAGGGCGGCCACCAACGCGGAGGCCGAAACCTGCGACGTCGTACCCGCCATCGAAGCCGAGGCGACGTCCACGGCGTCGACACCCGCTTCCGAAGCGGCCATCAACGTGGCCAACTGGCCGCCCGCGGTGTCGTGGGTGTGCAGGTGCAGCGGGAGGTCGAAGCGTTCGCGCAGTGCGGTGACCAGCTTGCGGGCGGCCTCCGGACGCAGCAGTCCGGCCATGTCCTTGATCGCCAGGATGTGGGCGCCCGCATCCACGCACTTCTGCGCCAGATCCAGGTAGTAGTCGAGGGTGTAGACCTCTTCGTTGGGATCCAGGAGATTACCCGTGTAACACAGGGCGACTTCCGCCACAGCAGTTCCGGTCTCCCGGACGGCCTCGATCGCGGGGCGCATTTGCTCCACATCGTTGAGTGCGTCGAAGATCCGGAAAATGTCCACGCCAGTCTCGGCGGCCTCGGCGACGAACGCGTTGGTCACTTCGGCCGGATACGGCGTGTAGCCCACGGTATTGCGACCGCGCAGCAGCATTTGGATGGGGATGTTGGGCATGGCCTCGCGCAGGCGGCGCAGGCGATCCCAGGGGTCCTCACCCAAGAAGCGCAGAGCGACGTCGTAGGTGGCACCGCCCCAGGCCTCGACCGAGAAGAGGCCCGGCAGCGTGTGAGCGTAGGCGGGTGCGGCCGCGAGCAGGTCGCGGGTACGTACACGAGTTGCCAACAGTGACTGGTGAGCGTCACGGAAGGTGGTGGACGTGACGGCCAGCGGCTTGTACTCGCGCAGTTCCTGGGCGAAACCCTCCGGGCCCTTCTCCTGAAGCACCTGACGCCAACCGGCCGGGGGTTCGTGGCTCGACGCGCCGTCGAAGGGGCTGCGGTAGGGCTCGTCCGACTTGTCGCCGGGGTAGTGCGGGAGCTTGGTGCGCGGGTCGATCCCGTCCACGCGATCACCGTTGGGCTTGTTGACCGTGACTTCGGCCAGGTAGGTCAACGCACGCGTCGCACGGTCCGCGGAGGTCTTGCCCTTCAGCAGTTCGGGGTGATTCTCGATGAAGTCCGTGGCCACGTCCCCGGCGATGAAATCGGGGTCGTCCAGCACGGACTGCAAGAACTGAATATTGGTCGCGATACCGCGAATTCGGAACTCCGCCAGAGCACGGCGCGCGCGGTGAACGGCGGTCGTGTAATCAATGCCGCGACACGTGAGCTTCACGAGCATCGAATCGAAGTGCGGCGAGATCTCGGCGCCGGCGTAGAGCGTACCGCCGTCCAGTCGGACACCCGCGCCACCGGCGGAACGGTAGGCCGACACCTTGCCGACGTCCGGGCGGAATTCGTTGGCCGGATCCTCCGTGGTGATACGGCACTGCAGGGCCGCGCCGCGAACGCGCAGGTTGTCCTGGCTGATCCCCAGGTCCGCCAGCGTCTCGCCTGCGGCGATGCGCAACTGCGCCTGCACCAGGTCGATGTCCGTGACTTCCTCGGTCACGGTGTGCTCCACCTGGATGCGCGGGTTCATTTCGATGAACACGTGCTCACCGGCGCGCTCACCGGCGGTGTCCACGAGGAACTCCACGGTTCCGGCGTTGACGTATCCCAATTCCTTGGCGAACTTCACGGCGTCGCGGTGCAAGGCCTGGCGGATGTCCTCGTCCAGATTGGGCGCCGGGGCGATCTCGATAACCTTCTGGTGGCGACGCTGGAGTGAGCAGTCACGTTCGAACAGGTGCACCACATTGCCCTCGTTGTCCGCGAGGATCTGCACTTCGATGTGCCGGGGGCGCAGCACGGCCTGCTCAATGAAAACGGTGGGATCTCCGAACGCGGTATCCGCTTCGCGCATGGCCGAGTCAAGGGCACCTGGCAGGTCCTTGGACGTCTCCACACGGCGCATACCGCGACCGCCACCACCGGCGACGGCCTTGACGAACAGCGGGTAGCCGATCTTCTCGGCCTCTTCGATCAGGGCCTCCCTGTCCGCCGAAGGTTCCGTCGATTGCAACGTGGGGATACCCGCGCGCTTCGCTGCGCGCAGGGCCTCGACCTTGTTGCCCGCAAGTTCCAGGATGTCCGCCTTGGGCCCGACAAATTTAATGCCCGCGGCATCAGCGGCGCGGGCAAGATCGGGGTTCTCGGACAGGAAGCCGTAACCGGGGTAAATGGCATCAGCGCCGGATTCTTTGGCAACTCGAACGATCTCATCGACGTCCAAGTAGGCGCGCACAGGATGGCCCTCTTGGCCGATGGGGTACGCCTCGTCAGACTTCTGACGGTGGATGGAATTGCGGTCTTCATGCGGGAACACAGCCACGGTTTTCGCGCCGAGTTCATATGCGGCACGAAATGCACGGATAGCGATTTCGCCGCGATTAGCCACCAGGATTTTGGAGAACATGTACTGCCGTTCCGCACCCCCGGACCAGTGGGCCTCAAAGGGCGCTGCGTTAGAAAGCGAACTAGCTGTCTCAGCATACGTGAGACCTACATCATACCTATGGACTGACCACACCATGTAAGGGAACTGGTCAATCTGTGACGAAAAGACTATGGGTCCAGCCGTTAGCATGGACAGGGTTGTGTCCCGGTGACCGGGGCACCGTACGGGAGAGGTCGAAGTGCAGATCGTCAGCATCAGCAGCCTTAAAGGCGGCGTGGGTAAATCATCGGTAACTCTGGGCCTGGCTTCGGCGGCCTTGGAAGCGGGCATCCCCAGCCTGGTCATCGATCTGGACCCCCACGCGGATGCTTCGACGGCCCTGGGCGTGCACGCCCAACCCTCCCGAGACATCGGTTCGCTTCTCCGCAAGCCCAAAAAGGGCGCTGTGTCCAAGATCACAGTGCAGTCTTCGTGGACCGAGCACCCGATCACGCCCGAGTCCTACCCCCGGACCACCCTGGACGTAGCACCGGGCTCCGCCGCGTCCTCCCACCTGGACCGCTCCGGCTTCACGGTCAAGGATCTCAAGCGCCTCGAAACCGTGATCCAGGGCGTGGACAAGTACGAGTTGGTGCTCATCGACTGCCCGCCGAGCCTCACCGCGCTGACGCGCATGGCCTGGGCCGCTTCACACAAGGTGCTCTCCGTAGCCGAGCCGTCACTGTTCTCCGTGGCCGGTACCAAGCGTACGATGACCGCACTGGCCCAGTTCGAGGGTTCCAAGCTCTGGGCCGTACCCGCCGCAGGTGTGATCGTGAACCGGGCTCGCGACGATTTCTCCGAACACGCGCACCGCATCAGTGAACTCCACGAGTTGTTCGGTGAGCTCTTGGTACAACCGACCCTCCCGGATGCTCCCGTCATGCAGCAGGTTCAAGGTGCGGCATGGCCCGTGCACAGGTGGCCCGGCGAACAAGCAGCGGTCCTGGCCGAGCGATTCAGCACCATCCTGACCGGCCTACTCAAGTAGTCACCGGCTCGCCACAGACTCGGCGCCGGTCGGGAACATTTCCGAAAGGTGCCATCATGCACTTCACGTCTCAACACCGTCTCGACGGCGGAATCGTCGAACGAGAGTTCAACCATCACGGGATCCCTGGCATCTTGTGGATACCGGCTTCCTCCTCGGCGCCCGTTCCGCTGATCCTGCTCGGTCACCCCGGTGGCTTACCGGGAATGTACCCCCGGCTGCTCGGAAGGGCCCGGCGTAGCGCCGCAGATGGCTTTGCTTCGGCCACCATCGAGCTGCCTGGGGGCGGGGGTCGGCCACAAGAGCTTGCCATCGAGGCCGCCCGCAGCGATCTGGTGCACGCATTGAAAGCCGGGGAACCGGTGTCCGAGGACATTATTGACCGGCTCATCCTGCCACTTGTCGAGCAGGCCGTTCCGGAATGGCAATTGACGATGGATGCGCTGCTATCGCTGCCGGAGATCGACGGGCCCGTGGGCTACTCGGGTGGCGTGCTTGCCCTGGGTGTTCGGCTCGCCGTGGTCGAACCACGGATCACGGCCGCCGGCCTGTTCGCCGGCAGCTTCGTGCCGACCTCGACACTCGAGGAAGCCCGCCGGGTCACCGTTCCGGTTCATGTTCTGCTGCAGTGGGACGATGAAGGCAATGATCGGCAGCAAGCACTGGAGCTGTTCGACGCCCTGGGCTCCGCCCAGAAGACCCTTCAGGCCAATATGGGCGGCCACACTGGCGTGCCTTCTTTCGCCGCCGACGACGCCGCTCGATTCTTCGCCCGACACCTCACCTGAGGCTCCTACGCCCGCCACATGCCGCGCCGTCGAACCCGCCGCCAGCTGGCACCCTCACAACCGCCGCCCACGACGAACGCCGCCACGAACCCATGGGTTCATAGCGGCGTTCAAAATCTCGATCGTCGGCGTCAGCCGGCATTCTGCTTACGGCGGCGGGCCCGTCGGGCGGAGAGCTCGTCCTCCGGGAACTCTTCGGCGGCGTCGTCGGCGGTGACGCCGGTGTGCTCGGAAGGCATCGACGCCAAGGCGCCCTCGATCTCGCGCCAGACGCGGCCCACCGCAATACCGAAGACACCCTGACCGCCCTGAACCAGGTCAATGACCTCGTGGGGTGAGGTGCATTCGTACACGCTGGCGC
This sequence comes from Kocuria sp. WRN011, assembly GCF_002295155.1. Lineage (NCBI taxonomy): Bacteria > Bacillati > Actinomycetota > Actinomycetes > Micrococcales > Micrococcaceae > Kocuria > Kocuria sp. WRN011. Next base: position 62,745 of record NZ_NSGI01000008.1, on the reverse strand, counting down.
CGTCGGACATCAAGGTCAATTGCGTGAGGTCTTCGATCCCGCGCAGGCGCAGAGCACCCACCGCGGAACGAATCTGCTGCAGGGAGACGCCGGTGTCCAGGAGTCGTTTGACGACCTTGAGAACCAAGATGTCGCGGAAGGAGTAGAGCCGCTGGGAACCGGAACCCTTGGCGCCGCGCACCGTGGGCTCGACCAGACCGGTGCGTGCCCAGTAGTCCAGCTGTCGGTAGGTGATGCCGGCGGCCTTGCAGGCCGTAGGCCCGCGGAATCCGACGGTCTCGTCAAAACTGACCAGATCTTCGTCGAAGAGCATCCCCTGTGTTCCGCCCGTGAGGGAGGTCTGGAGCGGATCTGCTGCGTCCAGCGGCAGGTTTCCGTGGCTCACATATCCTCCTCGGGATCGGCTGGGGTGGTTCATGGCGGAGCGACCAGATGGTGTTCTCGGTGCTGATTAGACGGTAGACCTCGGGGTGCGGCGGGTCAAAGACATCCGCGCGGGTCCTCAACGTGTCGCAGAGTCAGTCTGCTTGCTGACGCACTGGTCAGGTCTGGAAATCGTCCGGGTCCACGTGGTCCAGAAAGTCACGGAACTCACGCACCTGGGCGTCGGCTTCGGCCTGGTCCGGGGCGGTCTGTTCGCGCAGTTCTCCGTCCGCGCTGAGCACCAGTCCGGAATCGTCCAGGACGGACTGCGCACACACGATCTGGCACTTGGTCCGCACGGCCACCGCGAGCGCGTCCGAGGCTCGGGCATCCACCACGGTGCCCTGGTCGAATTCAATGGCGGCGTGGAACACGGTGTCCTCCACGGTGTGGATCACCACCCGGTTGATGTTTCGGCCGACCGCGTCCACCACGGAAATCAGTAGGTCATGGGTGAGCGGCCTGGGCGGCTTGATGCCCTGCATTGCGAAGACGATCGACGTCGCCTCGTTGGTACCCACCCAGATGGGCAGGTGTCGGGAACCATTGAGCTCGCGCAGGACTACCACCGGTTGTCCAGTGGGCACGTCCATGCGGACGCCAGCAACTTCCATGGGTACGTCCGGGGAGGCCACCTATCGCTCCTGTTCGAATGGACGGAGGGTGTCTTTGAGCTGGGAGTTCACGAGCGCCGTGGTCATGGTGAGGCACAGTGACGCGATCTCCCGTGCCCGTTGCGGGGCTTTCTCGCGGGACACCGGGTCACGACGGCTGATCAGCGGGGCGATGGTGCCCTCCACCAATCCGATCATGCGCTCCGAAGCACCTCGCAAGGCCCTCAGGTGCCGCGGTTCAATCCCATACGCGCTCAGTCGCTTGGCCGTAGCCGCCACTGTGAGCGAGTAGTCGTCGAAATATCCCGAGCGCTCCACGAGCCACCCGTTGTTCATCAGCTCGCGCAGCAGCGTGGTTTCGGCGCCTGTGCGCGCGGCCACTTCACGCAGGGTGTAGCGCCGCCCCGACATTCGGACCGCACTGGCCATTGCCTGCTGCGGATCTTGCGGTTCGTTGGCCGGAGCGGACGACGTCGCTCGCTCACTTTGGCGCGGCTCCTGCGGTTCCGCGTCCGCTCCCGGATCCTCCCCTCGATCCAACCGGTCACGAATGACCTTGAGCGGGAGGTACCGCTCCTGCTGCAGGCGCAGCACCGTAGCCAACCGTTCGATGTCTTCTTCCGAGTACTTGCGATACCCCGAGGGCGTGCGGTGCGGACGCACCAACCCTTGGTCCTCCAAAAAGCGGATCTTAGAGGCGGACAGGCCGGGGAACTCAGGCTGCAATTGCCGCAGAAGTACCCCGATACCCACCAGCGAGGTATGCGAGTGACCGGATTCAGGCATGAGGAGTGTCAGGAGTCCTTTTGTACGGAGTGGTAGAAGGTGAAGCGGAACTTGCCGATCTGGACTTCGTCCCCGTTCTCCAACTGCTTGGAGTCCACCCGGTCACCGTTGACGTACGTACCGTTGAGCGAAGACTGGTCAACCAGTTCGTACGAGTTGGAGCGCCGCAGGAAGCCGGCATGCCGGCGAGACACCGTGACGTCGTCCAGGAAAATGGAGCACGCCGGATGGCGTCCTGCAATTACTTCGTCCCGGTCCAACAGGAATCGCGAACCCGTGAGCCCGCCATTGGTTTCGAGCAGCAGCGCTGACCCCGGGGGCAACGCCGCGACAGCATTCTGCTCGCTCTCGGTCATCCTGTGCCGAGCGGCAGTGGAAAGTACATCCGCAACGATCTGAATGGATGTGGTTTCCGGACCCGAGTTAGGTACGGAGTTGTCCTGCTTTGACATAAGTATCTCTCCTGGGTGTGGAGTATGCGGGTCAGTCCAGCTGTTGCTGATACTGGTCAGCGTCCAAGAGGTCCTTGGTCGCCTCCGGAGAATCAGCACGGATCGTGAAGAGCCAGCCGTCCTCGTAGGGGGAAGCGTTCACAGCGCCGGGGTTGTCCTCGAGCTCGGGGTTGACCTCGGTGATCTCACCGGAAACCGGTGCGAACAGGTCACTCACGGACTTGGTGGATTCGATCTCGCCCACAACAGAGCCTGCGGATACTTCATCCCCAACCTGAGGCAAGTCAACAAAGACCACTTCACCCAGTTCGTCCTGGGCATGATCCGTGATGCCCACCCGGTAGGTGTTGTCGTCTTTGAGGTCTTTGACCCATTCGTGCTCCGAGGTGTACGCGAGTTCCGCGGGAATGTTACTCATGCCGCTCAGTTTAGGGCACGGAGGGTGTAACTTGTCTGCGTGCCTCGCACCTACTTGCGACAACGGCCGGAGATGACACCCTCCCGAACCGCTCGCTTCATTGTTTCGGCTTTCGCCATCGCCCTGGTGGTGGGAACCGGGTTGCTCATGATTCCGGTGGCGTCCACCGGCCCCGGCGGAACCGACCTGCTGACTGCTCTGTTCACCGCAACGTCCTCTTTATGCGTCACCGGTTTGATCACCGTGGACACGGCTACGTACTGGACCCCGTTCGGGCAGACCGTCATTCTGTGCCTCATTCAGGTGGGCGGCCTGGGCGTGATGACTCTGACCACCATGTTGGGTATCGTCCTGGCCCGAAAGTTCGGTCTCTCCATCAAGCTCCTGGCACGAGCGGAGACCAAGTCGTTCGGTTCCGGCCGCGTACGCCATGTGGTGTTGAGGATCGTTGCCACCACGGCCGTGATCGAGTTCGCCGCGGCCGTGTTGCTGTTTCTGAGATTCCTCCTACACTACCACTACTCCCCCGGTCAAGCCGTGGCCCACGCAGTGTTCCATTCCGTCTCCGCGTTCAACAACGCAGGGTTCGCGCTCTACACGCTCAACGTCATGGACTTCAACGAGGACCCGTTCATCTTGTTGCCCTTGGCCGGCTGCGTGATCCTGGGTGGGCTGGGGTTCCCCGTGCTCTATGAACTGCGCCATCATCTTCGGTTGCCGCGGATGTGGTCGATGAATACGCGTCTGGTCCTACTGGCCACGCCCGTTCTACTGGTTGGCGGCACCATATTCATCGCGGTCCTGGAGTGGTCCAATTCCGGCACTTTGGGTCCCCAGCCGGTGGGTTCCAAGATTCTCAATGCTTTCTTCCAATCCACCATTGCCCGCACCGCAGGGTTCAACAGCCTGGACATCGCCCAGATGCATCCGGTGTCCTGGCTCGGCATGGATGTGCTCATGTTCATCGGCGGTGGACCGGCAGGCACCGCGGGTGGCCTGAAGGTCACGACCTTCGGAGTGCTCTTCTTCATCGCATGGACCGAGATCCGCGGCGGTGCGGCCGTTCCCGTTCTGGGCAAGCAGCTCTCCCGATCCGTGCAGCGCGAGGCCATCACGCTGGTGGTGCTCGCCATGGGCGCCGTGATTGCCGGGACCATGTTGCTCATGCTCTCCGACATCGCGCTGGGACTGGACCGCGCACTGTTCGAGGTGGTCTCCGCGTTCGCCACGGTCGGCTTGTCGACTGGTATTACCGCTTCTTTGTCACCGTTCGCGCAGGTCGTCCTCATCTGTCTCATGTTCCTCGGTCGCTTGGGGCCGGTCACGGTAGCCACTGCCCTGGCCGTGGGGCGACAACCACGCGCCTACGAACTCCCCAAAGAGCGTCCGCTCATTGGCTAATGATGTCCCGATCAAAGGTTTGAGTCATGTTCGACAAATTTCGCTCGAGTACCTCTGCTAACCGCACCGACAACGCCGTAGTGGTGATTGGGCTCGGCCGCTTCGGAGGCTCGCTGGCCATGGAATTGATGTCCCGCGGCACCGATGTCATGGGGATCGACATCTCCGATTCCATCGTTCAGTCCTTCAACGGAAAACTCACCTCGGTCGTTCGCGCTGACGCGACCGATGAGGACGTGCTGCGGCAATTGGGCGTGGACGAATTCGAACGCTCAGTGGTGGGGATCGGATCGGACATTCAGGCGAGCATCCTGGTGACATCCCGGCTTTTGAAATTTCAATGCCCCGAGGTGTGGGCCAAGGCCATTACCGCCCCGCACGCGGAGATTCTCGAACAACTGGGCGTTCATCACGTGGTCAATCCCGAGCGGGACATGGGCGTGCGCACCGCACACCTTATTCAGGGCCACATTCTGGATTTCGTGCCCATCGACCAGGGGTTCGCAATGGTCCGCTGCACCGCCCCGGCATCCGTTCAGCAACGACCCATGGACCTCTTGGACGTCCGACGGCGCTACGGGGTCGCCATTGTCGCGGTCTGCCGACCGGGTGGCACGTGGGAGCCCACCGAGCCGGGCACCATGTTGTACGACGACGATCAGATCCTGGTCACCGGGCCGACCGATCAGGCCGAGCGGTTCTCCAGCATGGGGTGAGTCTTCGTTGCTTTAGGTGCGGAACCGCGTGAGGCGACGCAGCTGCGATGCGGTGGCGGGCGGCGTCGTCAGCGGGAGGCACACTGCGTTAAGTCTTGCCTGCAGATCTGCCCCGTCCAGCTCCAGGCCGATGGCCACGAGCGACGACGCGAGCGGTTCGTCCTTGCCGCGGCTCATCGAATCCACGGTGACGTATCCGGCGACCGAATGGACCACGAAACGGCGTGGGCCGGAACTCGTGACGATGTCGACGATCGCCTTGATCCGATAAACGGAGTCCGGCGGGTCCAGCGCGAACTCGGAGAGCGCCACGGGATCGACCGGACCATCGTGTTCCACGGTGACCGACTGATGGTGCACGTGATGGTGATGGGTGTGATCGTGCTCGGTCTTGGGCTCCCCCAGCGTTTCGCCCGGATTCCACAGGGCCAGTTGACCGAATTCAAGGTCGTCGGACTCGCTTGCGTCCACGAACAACGCGGGGTCGAAGACCCCGTGCGGGGCCTCGATGATCATGGCGTGGGGATTGGCCTGTTGGATTCTCGTTTCAAGGGCGGTTCTGACCTCCGGATCCGTCACCAAATCCGTCTTGGTCAACAGAACGACGGCGGCCGCTCGCACGTGCTGCTCCAAATCCCACCCGGCGGCTTCCGCCTGTGGGACGTGCGCGGCATCGACTACCTCGATCAGCCCGCCGAAGCGGATCTTCGGCACGCGCGAATCCATCACGAGGCGCAGCAGGGCTGGTGGCTCTGCGACGCCGGAACCCTCAATGACGATGGCATCCAGTCGGAGGTCCGGACGCGTCAACTTCTTGAAGGCATCATCCAGTTGCTCGGGGTCGGAGATACAGCACAGACACCCGCCCGCCACGGACACGGGTTCGTCCACCTGACCCGCGACCAGGGCTGCGTCAACGTTCACGTCACCGAAGTCGTTGATGATCACGCCAATGCGGGCACCACTCGCGGCGAGGAATCTATTGAGGACCGTTGTCTTCCCGGCGCCCAGGTATCCGGTGAGGATGAGAACGGGAATGCGCGCGGAGCCGGGCAATGGGACGGGACCTCCTGGTGAGACGGTGGGGTCGCCAGTGTAGCCGGTGGCTCAAACTCCGAATGTTGCGCGGTTGCGCAGGCAGATGAAAACCGCCACCGCGCTTCTTGATGGCGACACGCCCAACGGTGTGGTCAGACCAAGCGTAGAATTGCGGTATCCATCGTGTCGATGCGTTCGGAGCCAGCCATGGGAACTGCACGTGCCACCCGCCCAACAGGTCGTTCGACGGACACCGTCTCCATACTCTGGAAATTCGGCGTCATGCTGGTGGTGGGTGCGGTCATCTTCTTCATTCCCCCGCCCGAGGGGGTCGATCCGCGCGGCATGCACATGCTCGGGATCTTTGTGGCCACTATCATCGGGCTGATCCTGCAGCCGCTACCGACACCGTCGCTAACCCTCATCGGCCTGGCCGTGGCCATGGTGACCGGAACCATGAGTGTCCCGGACGGCGAAGCTCTCGCCGGTTTCGCCAACTCCACCGTGTTGCTCATTGTCGCGGCATTCTTCATCGCGGATGGATTTCTGCTCACGGGCTTGGGACGACGCGTGGCGCTCATGTTCGTATCGAGACTCGGTAAATCGCCCATGGGTATCGCCTATGGGATGGCCGCCACTGATCTAATCCTTGCACCGGCGACTCCCTCTAATACCGCTCGCGCGGGTGGTGTGGTCTATCCGATCATCCGGTCGATTGCCGAGGTGCAGAACTCCACACCCGAAACCGATGAGTCCCGCCGCAAGCTCGGCTCCTATCTGACGTTCACGGCGTCGCACGTCAATGTGGTCACCTCCGCCATGTTCGTCACCGCTATGGCGGGTAACCCGGTGGCTCAGCAGGCGGCCATCGACATGGGAATCGAAGTCACGTGGGGTAACTGGGCTCTGGCCGCCGTTGTCCCCGGCCTGTTGAGCCTCGCGGTCGTGCCGTGGGCGATGAGCAAGATTTACGGCCCGACCGTCAAGAAAACCCCCGAGGCTCCCGACATGGCCCGGCGCGAGCTCACCACCATGGGCAAGATCTCGCGCGGTGAGATCACCATGATCTTCACCTTCGTTCTACTTCTGGTGCTGTGGATTTTCGGCTCCAGCATCGGTATCGACGCCACCACGGCGGCCTTCGTGGGCATCGCCATCATGCTCCTCACCCGCGTTTTGACGTGGAAGGACATGGCGGCCAACGGATCCGCGTGGAACACCTTGATCTTCTTCGCCGTACTCGTCGGCATGGCCGGCCACCTCAACGACCTGGGCGTGATCGACTGGATCGGCTCCGTGGTCTCCGGAATGGTCGGCGGCATGCCCTGGGGTCTGGCCTTCGGCATCCTGGCGCTCGTCTACTTCTACGTGCACTACCTGTTTGCCTCCAACACCGCACAGATCGTGGCCATGTACGCCGTGTTCCTCGCGGCAGCGGTCGCGGCTGGAACCCCCCCGCTGTTCGGTGCCCTGGCCTTCGGTTTCATCGGCAACCTGTTCGGCACCCTGATGCACTACTCCTCCGGCCCGGCCGGCGTGATCTACGGTTCCGGCTACGTGAAGGTCCACGAGTGGGTACGCGTGGCCTTCATCATGTCCATCATCCTGATCCTGATCTGGACCGTGGTGGGCGGCGCATGGATGGCCCTTCTCGGTATGTGGAATTAGAACTGTCCACTGGTACACCAATTTTTAGGGGTATGTGCCTCCCGGAAAACGTTCGTCAGTGCACGAGTTCTCGTTGCTTCTCGGCCTCTAGGGCGCGGACGACGCCGCGCGCCGCCGTCCTGCCCGCACGCGTCGCTCCCAGCGTGGAGGCTGACGAGCCGTAGCCCACCAGGAACACACGTGGATCCGCATCCACGCGCACACCTTCCGTGCGGATACCACCTCCATGCTCGCGGAGATGCAGCGGTCCCAGGTGATCGATCGACGCACGGAAGCCGGTGGCCCACAACACCGCATCGGTGTGTACCTCTTGCCCCGAAGCCAGCAGTACTCCGTCCGGGGTCAGTGCGGTCATGGGGCCAGCCGACACCAAGATCCCCTGATCAATCCCCCGCTGGTACTGCGGAGTCAACGGCAGACCGGTTACTGACACCACGCTCTTGGGTGGCAACCCGGCGCTGGTTCGTTCGCGCACCCGCCGCTCCACATCACGACCCCATTCGGAGTCGAAGGAACGCGGCTCGAACACGGGTTCGCGGCGGGTTACCCACGTAGTCGTTGCCCCGGCCTCATTGAGTTGCAATAAGAACTGCACGGCCGACGTACCGCCACCGACAACCACCACGTGCTGTCCGGCAAATTCTGACGCGGACCAGAAATCCCGCGTATGCAGTTGCCGACCTCGGAACTCGGCACGACCCGGGTACCACGGCCAAAACGGCTTGTCCCACGTACCGGTTGCGTTGATGAGGTACCGCGTGCGGAAGGTGCCGGCATAAGTGTGAACGAGCAGAGCGGCGTCGTCGGCATCGCTGTCCGAATCCACGGAAGAAACCCGGGCCGGGCGGATGACCGGCAGTGAAAAGCGCGCCTCGTACTCCCCGTAGTACCGGGTGACCACGGACGATGCCGGTTCGGTCGGGTCCGGCGTGCCCAACGGGAGACCCGGCAGGTCATGGATCCCGTGGGCGGTGCCGAACGTGAGGGAGGGCCATCGGTGCCGCCACGCGCCGCCGGGACCGGGGTTGGCGTCGAGCACCACGAAGTCCTCGTGCGGACGCAACCCGGCCTTGACCAGGTGATAGGCAGCGGACAGACCCGCCTGCCCGGCACCGATGACCACAACCTCTAGCGTGCTCATTCGGACAGCATGTCTTTCACGAGCGGGGCAACCTTGGTGCCGTAGAGCTCGATGCTCTTCATGATGTTCTCGTGGGACAGCGGGCCGGTACTGACCTTGAGATCGAAGCGGGAGGCACCCAGGGACTTGATGCCCGCGGCGATCTTGCGCGCCACGGTCTCCGGGGAGCCCACGGCCATGGAGCCGTGCTTGACCTCGTTCTCGAAAGAATCACGGGTCGGAGCGGGCCAGCCACGCTCGGCACCGATGCGGCGAGTGGAAATCACGTAGGGCTTGAAGAACTCCTCCATGGCCTGCTCGTCGGTCTCGGCCACGTAGCCATAGGAGTGGTAACCCACGGGATTGTTCTCGGTGTGACCAAACTCGGCGAGCGCACGACGGTAAAGGTCGGCGAACGGGGCGAAGCCATCCACCGGGCCGCCGATGATCGCGAGCATAAGCGAGATGTCATGGTGCGCCGCACGCACCACCGACTGGGGACTGCCACCAACGGCGATCCACGACTTGAGCAGACCGTGCTCCACCGGAGGGTAGAGGGTTACATCGTTGAGGTTCTGGGTGTGCTTGCCGACCCACGAAACGGGCTGTTCAGCGCGCAGCTTGGCGAACAGAGCGAGCTTCTCCTCGAAGAGTTCCTCGTAGTCCTCCAATTCGTAGCCGAACAGCGGGAAGGACTCGGTGAAGGAACCGCGACCCAGGACGACCTCCGCGCGTCCGTGGGACAGCGCATCCAACGTGGCGAAGCGCTCGTACACGCGCACGGGATCGTCGGAGCTCAGGACGGTCACGGCCGAACCCAGGTGGATGTTCTCGGTGCGGGCGGCGATCGCGGCGAGCACCATTTCCGGTGAGGACACGGCGAAGTCGTCGCGGTGATGCTCCCCCAGGCCAATGAAGTTCAGTCCCACCTGATCGGCGAGCACGCCTTCCTCCACCACGTTGCGCACAACCTGCGCGTGCGACAGCGAGTTCTCCTGGGCGTCCCAGGTGACGTCTCCGAAAGTGTCAATGCCAAGTTCAACAGTCATGCCAAGGGAACACTGTGGACATGTCAAGTATTCCGGTGCGCGCTGACCCGCTCACCGGCGTGACCCACACGACTGTTACGATCAAGAGGATGTCTTCACAGCACCCTCACACCCCCGCGGCCTTCGAGCCGATCTTTTGGGTGCTCCCCATTTCTCTGGGGACCAACGGACAGGTTTCTTCGTGGGGCGCCAATCAGGCCGGTGCGCCGCCGTCATACTCGCTCGCGTCACCACTGGCCTGAGTTCGTCCGCCGCCTTGCGAGGACGACGCGAAACTTCTGGCCCGCCCACGCCCTGTTGATGCCCGGACCAAGGTGGTTTCTTGCTACTCACATGTTTGGTTATCGCGCTCCTCACCTGCTTCGCCTCGCCCCTGATCACTAAATTCCTGGGCCGCAATGCAGGCTGGGTTCTCGCGCTGCCGCTTCTCGGCGCGGCTGTACTTGCCGTGTCTTCCTTTGCCGACGCCGCTCGCTCCGGTTCCGCTGACTCCTCCGGTTCCCCGGTGGTCCAGCAATGGGTCCCGTGGATGCCCACGGTCGATGTTGGCCTGGGCTTGCGCATGGACGGCCTGGCCCTGGTGTTCACGCTGCTGGTGCTGGTCATCGGCGCGCTGATCATGGTCTATTCGACCCGCTATCTGGAGCCCGGCGGCAAGCACGGCACGTTCTACTTACTCATGACGGGCTTCGCCGCGGCCATGCTGGCTCTGGTGCTCGCCGATGATCTGATCGTGCTCTACGTCGCGTGGGAAGCCACCACGCTCTGTTCCTTCTTCCTGATCGCCCGGTCCGGAGCGGGGGCCCGCGAACCAGCAATCCGCACCCTGCTGGTCACGGTGGCCGGTGGTCTACTGCTGTTGGCCGCGGTGACCGTGATGATCATTGCGACGGGAACCACCCGGTTGAGCGAAATCCTGGTCGACCCCGTGTGGTCCTCCAACGGAGCACTGACCACCGCGGTGGCCGTGCTGACTGCCTTGGCCGCGTTCACCAAGTCCGCGCAGTTCCCGTTCCAGGCGTGGTTGCCAGACTCGATGGTTGCCATTACCCCGGTCTCCGCTTATCTGCACGCCGCAGCCATGGTGAAGGCCGGTATCTACCTGCTGTTGCGCTTCTCCCCCGTGTTCGCGGATGTCTCCGTGTGGAACGTCATGCTGGTGACCGCGGGCCTGATCACCGCGCTCTTCGGCGCAATCGCGGCCCTGCGCCGGTATGACCTCAAGGAACTGCTCGCCTACTCGACCATGAGTCAGCTGGGCCTGTTGGTCACGATGATCGGCATCGGTACCCCGGAGGCGCTGAAGGCCGCGGTCATCCACACGATTGCCCACGCCCTGTTCAAGTCCGCCTTGTTCATGTTCGTCGGGGTGATCGACCACAGCGCCCACACCCGGGACATGCGCGAGCTCGCTCACATGAAGCTGCGAATGCCCGTGACGGCCACGGCCATGGGGCTCGCCGCAGCCTCCATGGCTGGCGTTCCGTTGTTGCTCGGGTTCGTCAGCAAGGAAACAATGCTCAAGGCGTTCCTCGACGCACCGGGTCCCGCGTGGGTCCCGTGGGTCGTGACCGCTGCCGCCGCCGTGGCCTCCATCTTCACGTTCGCCTACTCGGCACGACTCGTGCTGGGCGCGTTCGGTGGCCGTGCGGACAAGAACTCCGAGGAATCCGAGGACGTGGTCCGCGAAGCTTCTCCCGCTTTCTGGGGTGCCCCGGTGCTGGGCGCCACGGCCGGACTGGTACTGGGCGTGACCCCGTTCCTGCTGGACAAACTCGTCACCGTGGGTGCAACGGCGTCCGCGGGAGAAGAAGTGGAAGCACACTTCGCCCTGTGGCACGGCCTGGTCCCCGAGTTATTCGTCTCCTTGACCGTCATCGCCATCGGAACCATGCTGGTGCTCGCCCGCCACCGGGTGCACCATGCGATGGCACCCTACGACTTCCCGATCTCCGGACTGGACGTCGTGGACACCGCGAGGGAGCAGACGATCCGTTTCGGCGGTGTCGTCGGCGGTTGGACCGGAAGTATTGCCCCGCGCAGGCACCTGAGTATCCCCGCCGTGGCGTTGATCGTGATCGCAGCTCTTGCCGCGCTGACCATCGACGATCTGCCCGCCGTGGTGGGAGAACCCAGCGACCCGCTCGACTGGGTGCTCGTCGTACTCATTGCGTGCGGCGTGGTCGCCATGATGCAGGCCAAGACCCTGATCGCCGCGATTGTAGTCACCGGTGTGGTGGGCTTCGGAATGACCGTATGGTTCCTGCAACTTGGTGCCACCGACGTGGCCATTACCCAGCTGCTCGTGGAGATCCTGACCGTGTGCGTCATGGTCCTGCTGCTGCGTCGACTGCCTACCACATTCGAGAAGACTCCGCCGCGCCAGCATGTGATTCCGCTGCTGGTTGCCGGTGGCGCCGGACTGGCCACCACCGTGGGTGTGTGGGCGCTGACCGGGCGACGAGAGATGTCCCCGGCGTCGGAGTACTTCCTGACCGAGGGATACAACGAGACCGGCGGAACCAACCTGGTCAACACGATCCTGGTCGACTTCCGTGCCCTGGATACGCTGGGTGAGCTCACGGTACTTGGCGTTGCCGGCATTACGATTGCCGCCCTGCTCCGAGCGCGCAAGCCCAGCCCGGAGAGGTCCGCCAACATTCAGGACCACTCCCCGCTGATCGACTCGCGGGACAACACCGTGTTCGTGCGCACCGCTGCCAAGCTGTTGGCGCCGATCATCGTCGCGGGGTCGCTGATCCTGTTGCTGCGCGGTCACTACGAACCCGGCGGCGGCTTTATTGCCGCGCTGGTGGGTGGCGCGGGCTTCGCCCTTGCTTACCTGTCCGCGCCCTCGGACCGCTCGGCCCGCGTGCAAATGCCGTACCTGCTGCTCATCGGACTGGGCGTGGCCGTGGGTGTGGGAACCGGCTTCCTGGGCTACCTCGACGGATCATTCCTGCGGCCGTTGCACCCGGAGATTTTCGGCTTCCAGGCCACCACCGCCGTCGTGTTCGACGTGGGCGTGTACCTGGCCGTGATCGGCGTGATCCTGGCGTCCTTTAACCTGCTGGGCCGGCCGCCCAAGCGCGGCGGCCAACCCCTGGTGGGAGGCTCCGATCCCGGCGCGCCCACGCATGAATCCGACGTTTCGGACGCCCCCACCGACCGTGAGATGCGCGCGGAGGGCGAGTCGGCGGCGTCGGGCTCGACCTCGAGCGAGCACTCCCGCGACCACGCCAACAACCCCGAGGAATCGGACGAGGTGAACGCACGATGACCGTTGCCATTACCGCCGGCCTGCTCGTCTTCGGGGCCGTGTATTTGATGATGAAGCGCGAAATGCTGCGCGTGATCCTGGGGTTCATCCTGCTGGGTCACGCGGGCAATATCGTGCTCATGGCTGCTGGCGGAACCTCCCGCCGTGACCTGCCGTACGGCTCCCCCGAGGACCTCTCAACCATTGCCGATCCGCTGCCCCAGGCGTTCGTGCTGACCGCGATCGTGATCGCCTTCTCCATCACAATCGTCATGTTGGTACTCGCGGTGACGGGCAACGGTGACGATGACACCGCCGCAACCGCCCAGGAGGTGCAAGAGTGAGCGCCGCACTCCTCCCCCTGTTCGTCGCGGTCCCGTTGATGATGGCCGCGCTGCTGGTCATCGTGGGCGACCGCCGCGTGATTCACACCGTGGGGCTGCTGGGCACCATGATTGCTGCGGTGGGTGCCGCCGTGGCGCTCGTGATCGAGTTCCGCTCCGGCGGTGCCATTGCCCACGGCATCAGCTCGTGGCCTTTCGGGATTGCCATCCCGTTCGTCGCCGACATGTTCACCGCCCTCATGCTGGTTGTGACCGGGCTGCTCACCATCGTGTGTTCGTGGTTCGCGATTGCGTCCGGGCGCGCGGCCAACGTTTACTTCGCCCCGCTCGTTCTGGTGCTGACCGCCGGTGTGAACGGTGCACTGCTGACCGCGGATCTGTTCAACCTGTTCGTGTTCATCGAGGTCATGCTCTTGCCCTCCTACGGGTTGTTCGTCCTGGCCGCCCGGCACAAGGGCACGTTGCAACAAGTGGCCGGCGCGCGCCTCTACGTGACGCTGAACCTGCTGACCTCCACCGTGTTCCTGATCGGCGTGGGCTTCATCTACGGCACCGCGGGCACCGTGAACCTGGCCGAACTCGCCGGGCTCGCGACCACGGATCCGACGGTGGCCATCTCCGGCGCAGTCTGCCTGTTCGCCCTCGCGATCAAGGCGTCGGTCGTTCCGGTGCACGGTTGGCTCGCAGCGGCCTACCCCGCGACTTCCCCGGCTATTACCGCCCTGTTCTCCGGTCTGCACACCAAGGTCGCGATCTACGGCATCTACCGCATCTACGCCGTCGTCTTCGACGGCGATTCCCGCTGGCTCTGGATCGGCGTGACGCTGTTCTGCTTGACCATGGTCATCGGCGTGCTGGGCGCGGTGGGCGAGAAAACCACCCGCTCCATCCTGGCGTTCCACATGATCAGCCAGATCGGGTACATCCTGCTGGGCGTCGCACTGTTCACGTTCGCCGGGCTCACCGCGGGCATCTTCTACCTGCTGCACCACATGATCGTGAAGGCCTCGCTGTTCCTGTCCACGGGCGCGGTCGAGGTTCGTTACGGCACGGGCGAGATCGGCAAGCTCTCGGGCATCGCCAAGCGGGAGCCGGTCATCGCGGTCGCGTTCTTCATCGCGGCCCTCTCGCTGGCAGGCCTCCCGCCGTTCTCGGGTTTCGTCGCGAAGTTCACGCTGATCCTGGCCTCGGTCGAGGCGGGGCAGATCGCAGCGGTCGTGGTCATGCTCCTGGTCAGCCTGGTCACGTTGCTCTCGATGCTCAAGATCTGGAACGGCGTGTTCTGGGGAGATTCCAAGGCCTCGAATTCCGACGACGACGCTCCCGCGGTTCCTGCTGCTCCCTCGCCTTCCGGTGGAGTCGCCACGAAACAGGCTCCAGTGTCGTCGGCGACCGCTGTGGCCGAGCGGCCGCGGATCGGTATGGCACTGGCCGGGCCGGCCGTGTTCACCGCGGCGATCACACTGGGCCTCGGCCTGGGTGCTGAACTCCTGCTGGGACTGTCCGCGGTAGCGGCCGAAGGATTACTCGACACCACGGCATACGTACAGGCGGTGATGGGTTCATGAGTTGGTTGACTTGGCCATTCAGATGTATCGGTTTCTTCCTGTGGTTCGCCAAGGAAATGGTGACCTCCAGCGCTGCAGTGCTGAAGGACAATCTGACGCCCGGGCAGAACTCCACTCCCGGTATCACCGCGTTCGACAGTCAGTGCCGCAACGATTACGAGATCACGCTGCTGGCAGCTCTCATCACGTTGACTCCGGGCACACTTACGCTGGGGCTCAACACGGACTCGAAGGTGTCGCAGGCAGATGTTGCCGGTTCATCGCCGGCAAAGACCGGACCGTTGACGATCTACGTGCACAGCCTGTATTCCGGTAGCGCGGATGCCACCCGCGAGGAACTGCGTGACATGGAAACCCGCATGCTCCGCGGGATTCGCAGGGAAGGAGCGCCCTCATGATCGGGGTGGATCTAGGAATCCTGATTATCGGCGTCGCGTGTCTGGCATCTGCCTACCGAATTCTGCGAGGGCCGACCCAAGCTGATCGCGCCGTTGCCGGTGACCTGTTGTTGTTCGGTTTCGTGGGGCTCATCGCGTTGTTCGGAATTCGAGCGGCCAATGAGTACACGTTCGACATCGTGCTGGTGGCCGCACTCGTCGGCTTCCTGAGCGCGCTGTCCTTGGCTCGAGCACTCACGAGGGGGAAGCGCTGATGGATCTTCTGACGATCATCGGAAACATCACCATCGTGATCGGTGCCCTGGTGTTCGCAACCGCCGCTCTCGGTGTGCTGCGCTTCCCGGACGCGTACATGCGCGTCTCGGCTGTTGGCACGGCGGGCGGTGTAGGCATCGTGCTAATCGTGGCCGGGGCCCTGGCACTGCAACCGTCAATTCCGAACGTGGTGAAGGTGGTGCTGATTCTGGTGGTGCACCTGGCGTCATCCGCTGTGGGCACCATGGCGATCGCTCGCGCCACCTACATCACCCGCACTCCCCTGGAGCACTTCGAGTTCGACGAACTGGCGGAGGCAACACCGGAACACGATGTAGAGGAAGAGGACCTCTCCACCGAACGCGGAGCTGCAGAACGCCGTTCTTGAACCGAGTACACGACATCCGGGAATGAGCAGCGGGCAGGACGGATGAGTTCACAACTGAACGTTCAGAGGGGCGGACATAGCCCGAAAAAACCGTGTACCAGTGGACCTCTATTCGCTCTGTGCTCCGCCCTGGGTGAGAAACCCGTTCGTAGGTTCACGGTTTTGAAAGAGTAAAGCCCGGGGTGCCTAATCGGCGACCCCGGGCTTGTCTCTAATCTTTAGGCCTGTCGAATTCAGGTCTCCGTAGCGACCATGTCGATTACGAGCGCTCGAGCTTCGAAGCCTGTTTCAACCGCAGTGCTTCCAACTCGTCCTCTTGCTCACGGGCGCGATCAAGCAGTTTCTGGAGCAATGACTTGTCCAGCCGGTCATCATTGACTTCCAAGAGAATGCGCCAGCCAAGTGACTTGGCGTGAACAGCAGCAGTCAGAGCCTCCAGTTCCTCGATATCGGACAACGGCGAGCGTTGGGTCACTCGCTCGTTCGGCTTGAACCGGGCGATCTTTTCCGCGAGACGTGCGGGGATGTCCTTCAACTGGTTGGGCTTCACATGGAATGCGGACATGATCGCTTCGAGCGACCGCTGGTCCTCGGCAACGTCATAGGCCATGCGCGTGACTTTCGCCCGCACCTCGCGGTCGCTGTGCCCCTCGGACACTCGCCGGAACGCATCCACACCAGCGGCCGACCCGGCGTGGTGGTCCTGCAAGTACGTCTCGATCGTTTTCGTGGTCATGAAGTAAGCCGCCTTTCGATTGTTTGTCACCACGCTACGGAACCAGCGCGTGAGGTGCCACCCCCCTTGGGAGGGTAAGAGCGGCGTCGTCGGCGGAAGTTTGGGCAGAAACAAGGCCCGCGATCGGTGGCGATCGCGGGCCTTGTTTCGCCAGCTATCAGGCGTGAGGGGCGACGACGGCGCGCGCGGACAGGGTGCCGTCACGCAGCTTTTCGTACGCCTCGAGTGCGTTGTCGAGCGTGTACTTCTCGACGGCGGGGACGATCTGGCCGGCGCGGTACATCGCGACCACCTCGTGGAGTTCCTCAATGGTGCCCCAGTAGGTGGAGGAGAAATTCACTTCATAAGGCACAGCGAAGAAGTTCCACGCAAACTCGCCACCGGCGATGCCCACGACGGTCAGTGAACCTCGCTGTGCAACGGTCGCGGCACCGAGTGCGATGGTGGGGCCGGCACCGACGAAGTCGAACACGGCGTCGACACCGCGGCCGCCGGTGAGTTCGCGGATCTTGGCGGCCTGGCCCTCGCCACCGGGGACGGTGACGGCGCCGAACTTCTCGGCCTCCGCCATGGCTTCGGGCTTCATGTCGGTTGCGATGACCGTGGCGCCAGTAAGTGCCTTGAGGATCTGCACGCCCACCAGGCCCAGGCCACCCAGGCCGATGACCAGAGCGGTGCTGCCGCCCTTGTCGAGGTACGGGAGGGCACGCTTGATGGCGTGGTAGGGGGTGAGGCCGGCGTCGGCGAGGGGTGCGGCGGCGACGGGATCGACGTCGTCACCGAGCGGGACCAAGTTGCGTGCCGGCGCGACCATGTATTCGGCCATGCCGCCGTCGCGGCCGATGCCGTTGGCCATGAAGCCGACTTCCTGCGGGTTCTCGCAGTACGTGTCCTGACCGCGCGTGCACGGCGGGCAGTGGCCGCAGCCAATGGGTCCGTAACAGAGGTAGGCGTCGCCCTTGGTGAATCCGGTGACACCAGGACCGACTTCCTCAACCCAACCGGAGTTCTCGTGACCGAGGATGAACGGTGGTTCCATGAGACCACCGTTGGGATCAGATTCGAAGTCGTTGAAGATCGCAACGTCAGAGTGGCAGGCACCCGCGCCGGCGATCTTCAGGAGCACCTCCCCCGGGCCCGGAGTGGGCTTCTCCACCTCTTTGAGAACGGGGAATTTCTTGAACGATTCGACGACAACTGCCTTCAACACTGCTCCCTTCGGTATAAGAACAATCTTATCGGGAGCGGGTTACGGCCCGGTAAATGAACACACCTTGTGCGCCGGTATGCCGCGGATTTTCAGCGCTGGGCAGGCCGCCACATGCCAATCGTCTCCACCGTGCCCCGACTTGGAATGCGACTGCGCTCCACGAACCCTAACTTCTCGTAGTACGACATGTTGGTCTCGGAAGAGGACTCGAGATAGGCGGGCGTCCCGGTGGCATCCGCGTCTGCCAACCGGTGCCGGATGAGCGCGGATCCAGCGCCGCGGCCACGGGCACGTTCCGTGGTGCCAATGGCCTTCAGGTACCAGTGGGGCACGAGCGGGCGGTGCTTGTCAGCGTTCTTATCGGTGATGGCAGCGTCCAGCATGCGTGAGCGGAAGATACTGAGGTAGGCGGGCAATTCTGGAGCCTGCGAAAAGAACCCCGGGTTCGTTCCCGGTGCTCCCCACTCGGAGACGCCCAGCAATTCACCGTTTGACGAGTCGATCGCCAGCCACACGTGCCCTCCGTACTTAAAGGTGTGCTTGAGCTGGACCTTAAAAATCTTGTACAGCTGGCTCGTCACGTCGCCGGAAGGCAATAGCCCGGTCGCGTAAGCATCCTTGGAAAAAGCATCCGCAAGAACCTTCGCGGCTCGGTCCAGGTCTGAGAGCGCAGCGGGTTGTACTTTGATGTCGGCTTTCGCCGTGTTCTGCTGGGGGGATGTGGTTGCTTCGGTTATTTAGCCCATAGCCCGTAGTTTAGTAGGGACACCTTAGTGTCACTTCTGCCCGGAGAGTTGGCCGAAGACACGAAACCCTAGGAGGACAGTTGGAATCGAGCGATGTAGTTCCCGGACATATCGCCGTACGCGGTGCCCGCGAACATAACCTGGATTCGCTCGATGTCGACATCCCCCGCGACACCGTGGTCGCGTTCACCGGAATCTCCGGATCGGGGAAATCCTCGCTCGCATTCGGCACGATCTACTCGCACTCCCGCCAGCGCTACCTCGAGTCGGTCTCGCCCTACGCGCGCAGGCTCATCGATCAGGGATCCGCTCCGCACGTCCGGCTCATCAGCGGGCTCCCACCGGCCGTGGCCCTGCGCCAGCAACATGCGGGCAGCACCCGCTCGTCGGTCGGCACCGTGTCCCGGATTTCAAACGTGCTGCGTATGCTGTTCTCGCGGTCGGGCACCTACCCGGAGGGCTACCGTCCCGCGGACCTCGCGGGCACCTTCCCTCGCGACGCCGCTCCCCTGGATTCCGACAGCTTCTCCCCCAATACCGCCGTGGGTGCCTGCCGAGTGTGCTCGGGCATGGGGCGTCTCTTGCTGGTCGACCAGAACAAACTCGTCGGAGACCCCTCGCTGAGCATTGACGACGGCGCGATCGTCGCCTGGCCGGGCGCCTTCGGTGGCAAGAACAATCGGCGCATCCTCAGTGTGCTCGGCGTCGACATCAACGTGCCGTTCGAATCGTTGCCCACCGATACTCGCGAGTGGGTCCTCACTACCGATGAGCAACCCACCGTTCGCATCGTCGATCGCTACAACGGCACCTACATGAGCCCCAAGCGGTGGGTCGAGCACACCTTCGCGGATTCGCCGTCGGCCCGGATGCGTGCGAAGGCCGCATCGTTCATGACCGACCAGCTCTGCCCCACCTGCCACGGCAAGCGCCTCAATCCTGAAGCTCTGGCGGTCACGATCGCAGGCAGGGATATCGCCGACGCCGCTCGCCTCCCCCTTGCCGATCTTTCCTCCTTCCTCGAAGACGCCCGCACCCACCCGGACACCGACGAGCTCTCCGTCGAACGCAACCAGGCCGCCCAAGCACTTATCGAGGTCCTTCAGGACCACATCGCGACCATGATTGATATTGGACTGGGCTACCTCGAAACCGCTCGCCCCACGTCGACGCTCTCCAGCGGTGAGCTCAAGCGACTGCACCTGGCTACCCAGTTGCGCAGCGGACTGTTCGGGGTCTTGTACGTGCTCGACGAGCCCTCAGCGGGGCTCCATCCCTCCGACCTCGAACTGCTCCTCGGCGCGCTGAAGCGGCTCAAGGACGACGGCAACACGGTCTTCGTCGTTGAGCACAATGCTCAAATCATCCGCACGGCCGACTGGATCGTGGATCTCGGTCCGGGTGCGGGCCGCTACGGCGGGCGGGTGCTCTACAACGGGCCCTCGGACGGTCTCGCCGATGTGGAAGAGTCCGCCACCGCACGTTACCTCGGGCCCTCGGCCCCGCAGCCACCGGGACCGAAAACCTCGCGCGAGCTCACCGATTGGATCGAGCTGCAAGGCGTCACGGGGCACAATCTCTCCGGGGCTGACATCCGGTTGCCACTCGGCGCGTTCACAGCGATCAGTGGCGTTTCCGGATCGGGCAAGACCACTGTCCTCACGGCACTCGCCGACGCCGCTCGCGCCCAGCTCAATTCCGCAGACGTCAAAGCTGATGAAGAGCGCAATCCTGATTCTGTCGAGATCGCCGAAGAACTTGTCAACGGCGCCCCCGTCTGGGACCTGGGCAGCGAGCAACTGGAGACCGCGTCCACGACTGGATTGGACGCCGTCGACCGCGTAATCGAGGTCGACCAACGTCCGATTGGGCGGACGTCCCGCTCGACCCTGGCCACCTACACCGGACTCTTCGACGGCGTCCGCAAGCTTTTCGCAGCGCAGCCCGGGGCCAAGGAACGTGGCTTCGGCGCGGGTCGCTTCTCCTTCAACCAACCAGAGGGTCGGTGCCCAACGTGCCTGGGCGATGGCGAGGTCAGCATCGAGTTGCTGTTCATGCCCACGGAGACCGCTCCGTGTCCGGATTGCCACGGCAAGCGGTACAACCCCGAGACCCTCGAAGTCACCTACCGCGATCATTCGATTGCGGATGTGCTCGCCATGACCGTAGACGAGGCAGCCGACTTCCTCAGTGACGTGCCCAAGGCGTCAGCAATCCTCACGCTGCTGCAGAATATCGGCCTGGGCTATGTCAGTTTGGGCCAGAGCGCGCCGACTCTGTCCGGTGGTGAAGCTCAGCGCATCAAACTCGTCTCGGAGCTGCACCGTTCATCGCGTGGCCACAGCCTCTATATCCTGGACGAACCCACGACCGGACTCCATCCCTCGGATGCCGATCTCCTGGTCGCTCAACTTCAATTGCTGGCAGATGCGGGCAACACCGTGGTCATCGCCGACCACGATCTGCGGACGCTCAGTGTCGTTGACTGGATCGTCGATATGGGCCCGGGTGCGGGTTCGGCCGGAGGATCCGTGGTTGCCACGGGAACTCCCGCCGACCTGGCGACTCGCGAGGACAGCCGCACGGGGGTTTACCTCGCGCGCCGTGCGCAGGTGTCTATCCGCAGCTGACGGATTCATGACCTTTCGGTGGAGCATGGTCGAGCTGAAACACCCATACCACCAGGTCAGTCCACGGACAGCGTTGCATCGAGGGCATCCAGTATGAGGTTCAGCCCGAAGTCGAACTCATCACTGAAACGGTAGCCAGGCTGCACGTAGTGCTCGGAAACCATTGCGGCCATGTGCGGGTACTGGTCGTCGGTAAACAACGTGGCGTCCGGTTCGGAGCCATCGGCGACGATGTGCTGGGCCTCGAACGGCAAGCTCGCCTCTTGCAGCGCGAACCCGTAGCTGAAGCTGTCGATCAAGGCGTAGGCGTGGGCGGTCATCTCGCGGGAAAACCCGGCCGAGCGCAGGGTGCCGAGAACGGCGTCGTGGTGGCGAAGTGTCGCGGGGCCTGGTCTAGGACGGGACTCCAGCAGGCCAATGGCCCAGCTATGCCGCCCGAGCACGGTGCGTACCGAGTGTGCACGGCGGCGCATCTCCGCGCGCCAGTCAGCGCCAACCCTGGGCAACACTATTTCGCTGAACACGTTATCGACAATCCCGTCGAGAATCGCTTCCTTGTTCGGGACGTAGTAGTAGACCGACATGGGTTTGACCCCAAGCTCTTGAGCGAGTGTGCGGATGGTCAATGCTCCGATGCCCCCCTGGTCGGCCACGGCAACCGCGGTCTGCAGCACCCGCGCCCGGCTCAATCGCGACCGGACGTGCTGACCCGTCCGCTTCACCTCAGTCATCGCTTTACACCCCTATGTCCCTTGGTGCCATTCCGCTTTCGTACTATGTATGGTAACGTCAACATACATAGTACGAAAGCGACGCGACAACTCTCGCAGCGCAACGCCATCTTCGGAACGGCACACCATGACGGCTCAAACCGGGCACACCCACCTCAATCGCGGCACCATGCACGCCATCGTTCAAGAGGGCTACGGCACCGCTGATATCTTTCGACACAGGAAAACGCTCGTGCCCACCATCGCGGAGAACGAGGTTTTGATCCGGGCCCACGCTGCCGGCCTAGACCGAGGCACCTGGCACATGATGGCCGGTCGCCCGTATCTGCTGCGGGTGATTGGATTCGGGTTCAGTCAACCAAAGAACGCCGTTCCAGGCATCGACGTCGCAGGCACCGTGGCCGCCGTAGGCTCAGCTGTGACCCGGTTTGCGCTGGGTGACGAGGTGTACGGGATGAGCCGGGGCTCGTTCGCGGACTACGCCGCGGCGCGTGAGGACAAGCTTGCGCCCAAGCCGAAGAACTTGACGTACGAGCAGGCGGCGGTCGTCCCGATCTCCGCCGGCACCGCTTTACAAGCCCTCACTGACGCCGGGAATGTGCAGTCCGGACAGCGGGTCCTGATCATCGGCGCCTCCGGCGGAGTCGGCAGCTTTGCGGTGCAGTTGGCCAAGGCGTTCGGTGCCGAGGTCACGGGTGTATGTAGCACCGGCAAGCTCGACAGGCTCAGGGCACTCGGGGCCGACCACGTCGCCGACTACACCCGGGACGAGTTCACCGACGGAACCACCACGTACGACCTGGTCCTGGACATCGGGGGCAACCTACCTCTAAAACGACTGCGTCGCGCTCTGACACCCGCGGGGACCCTCGTTGTGGTGGGCGGCGAGGAAGGCGGCCAAGTCACTGGTGGCTTCGGCCGCTCGCTGCGGGCACCTCTAGTCTCACGCTTCGTCACTCAGCGGCTGACCATGCTCGCCAGCAAGGAGCGAGCCAGCGACCTGCAGCGCCTTACCCAGTTCCTCGAGGACGGGGCGGTCACTCCCCACATTGACCGCACCTTCACGCTGGAACAGGTGCCGGCCGCCATGCGCTACCTAGAGTCCGGAAAAGTCTTCGGCAAAGTCGCCATCACCGTCACCACGCTGTGAACTGATCCCCGCGCCATGGCAGTCAACGAGACGGCCGAATTGCAGAGTAACGCGCCCAAAACCTCCGTGATCGGTACGCTGCTGCAGAACATTGGTCTTGGCCATGTCAGTTTGGGTCGGAGCGCGCCGACTCTGCACCACGGTGGACACGAGATGTTCGTACTAGCCGAACCCGAGGGCAACCAGTATCTGCATCAAGCATGCCACTGAGTCCCGTATCCGCTTGTGTAATCTCATGCAGCGTTCGGGTCGGCTCTATCAACGAGATATTTGATTTCGAAGTCATTCTTCGTCAATTCTGCAGCTGCAAGATAATCCACGCGGGCGTCTACAATCCTGCCGACCCGCTCTTGGAGGTGCGCACGGATCGCGTGTCCGCGTTGCCGCGTTAGCGGATTCTGGAGCAGCTGATGCTCCTGGTCGAGTCGCTCGAGGAGCTCGAGAGCTTGGTCTGCTCCGAAGGCATGTGCGACAGCGACAACCCGGGAGAGTAGGACGGGACCCGAGGACGGTTGGATATATTCGAGAGCGAAATAAAGTGCTGCAATTTGTTCCCAGTCCGTCTGCTCGAATGACGGCGACGAGCCATGGAGGGCGGCGATCGCCGCTTGTATTTGGTATGTACCAATGTCTGCCGGGGACCAGGCCTTCTGAGCAAGTTCCATCCCCTCAGCAATTATCGCCCGGTTCCACCTACTGCGATCCTGCTCGGCGAGCGGGACAAGTACTCCGGTCGATGTTCCCCGGGTTGCACGGCGTGAATCGGTAATCAGCATTGGGGAACCGGTCGAGCCTGACGTGGTCTCACAGTTCTACGACTCGATGGGCAATACCCTTGACTACGTCTACGACCTCGACGGCGACTCACTCACCATTTGGGCGGTAGCCAAAGATAGCCCCGCCTATTTCCACGGCACCTTCTCCGATAACGACCATGTATTCACCGGTGCATGTGTCTACCCAGAAGGAGGTGGCTACCACTCCACAATGAAACGCCGATAACTGCGGCTCAAGAAGATAACCACACCATGAACCTGGGGCCCGCGTCGACAAACGGGGACAGCAGGTACCGTTTCCGGGATGAGACCGCATCCACAGTCTCAGTACATGACAAAAGCCCTGGTGAGAAGTTTATTCTCACCAGGGCCATCTGGTCGGGCTGACAGGATTTGAACCTGCGACCCCTTGACCCCCAGTCAAGTGCGCTACCAAGCTGCGCCACAGCCCGCGACCATGTTCGGTACTGGGAACCAGTCCCGAACACCAGAGATACATTACCCCAACGTCGATCGAAATTCACATCGACGGGCCCGGCGCCAAGAACCAACCCCGCGTGGCTCACGAGCTGCAGCTCGAATACCGTCGCTCACGGCCGGAACACGAACGTGGCAATCTCATCAACGGTAGGACCAGGATCTCCTGCAGCAAGGAATCTGATCGACGTTGCAGCCCGGATCTCGAGGATTCTGGGTCGCAAGGTCGATCAGATTGCGAGGGAACTCGGAACGCGGTTTTTACGTCGATCAGGCTGCAGTCTTCGGAACGGCTGTGGCCGTACCGTCGATCAGAATGAAGCGCTCGACGGTTCAATGGTTGCAGCGTCGATGGAGCTACACAACGAACACAGACATGGTCGTATGGTGGATCAGGCGGTACTGCTCGGAACGGCAAAGGTCGAAACGTAAACCACGTTGCATCCAGCTGAGAACCAGAGCGCTGGAAGCTGGTAGTCCTGGACCGAACGTCGACCAGAGCGCACCCCGCTCCCCCGCAAACAGCACCAACCCCACCCAGCAACGAAAACACGGGCCGCCCCGCACGAAACGGGACGACCCGGCGTCGTCGTCAGTCAAGAAGCGACAAGAGACCGGCCGAAATAGCTACTTCTTCCGCTGCCGCTTCTCACGCACGCGCATGGTCACGTCAATGGGCGTGCCTTCGAAGCCGAAGGTCTCGCGCAGGCGGCGCTGGATGAAGCGGCGGTAGCCGGGATCCAGGAAACCGGTGGTGAACAGCACGAACTTGGGCGGCCGGGAGGAGACCTGCGTACCGAACAGGATGCGGGGCTGCTTGCCGCCGCGCACGGGGTGCGGGTGGGCGGCCACGAGCTCGCCCAGGAACGCGTTGAGGCGCCCGGTGGGAATTCGTTTATCCCACGAATCCAACGCGGTGTGCAGGGCGGGAACCAGCTTGTCCTTGTGCCAGCCGGTCTTCGCGGAGATGTTCACGCGCGGAGCCCACGACACATGGGCAAGGTCGCGTTCGATCTCACGCTCCAGGTAGAAGCGGCGCTCATCGTCCAGCAGGTCCCACTTGTTGAAGGCGAGCACCACGGCGCGGCCGGAGTCCACGGTCATCTGCAGAATGCGCACGTCCTGCTCGGACAGCACTTCGTCCACGGCCAGCAGCACCACGGCCACCTCGGCACGTTCCAGGGCGGACTGGGTGCGCAGAGATGCGTAGAAGTCCGCACCCTGCTGCAGGTGCACGCGGCGGCGGATGCCGGCGGTGTCGATGAAGCGCCAGGGCTCGTCGCCCAGCATGACGATCTCATCCACGGGGTCACGGGTGGTGCCGGCCATCTCGTCCACGACCACGCGCTCGGAGCCGGCCATCTTGTTCAACAGCGAGGACTTGCCCACGTTCGGGCGACCCAGCAGGGCCACGCGGCGGGGGCCGCCCTCGACCTCGGGCTCGGCCACCTCGGAGTACTCCGGAAGGGCCTTGACCAGGGCATCCAGCGCATCGCCGGTGCCCATGCCGTGCAGGGACGAAACCGGGAACGGCTCCCCCATGCCCAGCGACCACAGGTTGGACGCCTCGATCTGCAGCTGCGGTGAATCGGCCTTGTTGGCCACCAGGATGATCGGCTTTTTGACGCGACGCAGCATGGACACCACGGCCTCATCGGTCGCGGTCACGCCCACGGTCACGTCCAGGACCAGCAGCACGGCGTCCGCGTTCTGCACGGCCACCTCGGCCTGCTCGGCCACGCGGGCGTGGATGCCCTTGGCGTCGTGCTCCCAACCACCGGTGTCCACCAGGGTGAAGTTCTTACCGGACCACTCGGCCTTGTAGGACACGCGGTCACGGGTCACGCCCGGGGTGTCCTCCACCACGGCCTCGCGGCGACCGATCACACGGTTGACCAGCGTGGACTTACCCACGTTGGGTCGACCGACCACGGCCACCACGGGGTCCGGCAAGCGCGTTTCGCGCTCGTCGTCCCAGCCGTCCCACTCGTCCAGCAGCGCGGCGTCTTCCTCGTCCAACTCGTAGTCAGACAGGCCCGCACGCAAGGCTTCGGCGCGGCGCTCGGCTTCCTCGTCGTCGATTGCGGCCAAACGCTCGGAAATATCTTCCTGGCCACCACCCAGAACGGACTGCTCGTAGGTGTCAACCTTGTTCTCTTCAGAATCGGTCATGGCTACCTCACTTACTCTGGGCGTCAACGCCCTGGGATTGCTCTGGGCCGGCGGCCCGTTCGGTCATGTTTTCGGTGGTGCGGATCACCAGGTCGATCACGCCCTGCACGGTCTGCTCCATGCTCAGTTCGGACGAATCCAGCAGGTGCACGCCATCCTGCGCCTCGGTGAAGTTCACCACGGTGGAGTCCTTGGCGTCACGGCCCACCACTTGGTCTTTCAAATTCGACGACGCCGCCGCGCCCAGTTGCTTGCCTCGCCGCGCCATGCGCGCTTCCTCCGAGGCGGTCAGCAGAATGCGCACGGTGGCATCCGGAGCGACCACGGTGGTGATGTCACGGCCCTCGGCCACCATCCGGTCGCCACTATCGACAATGATCTGCCGCTGCATGGCCACCAGCACTTCACGAGCCGGGACGGTGGTTGCGATGGCAGAAACATTGTTGGTCACGTCATCCCCGCGGATCTCGGACCGGACGTCCTGACCGTCCACGGCGATGCGCTCACCGTTGGGATCGGTGCCCATGTCCAGGGGAACGGAGCGGGTGGCCTGCACAATGGCGTCCGCGTCCGTGAGGTCCACGTTCGTGTGCAGGCACCACCAGGTCACGGCGCGGTACATCGCACCGGTGTCCAGGTAGGCCAAGTTGAAGCGGCGCGCCACTTCCTTGGACACGGAGGACTTCCCGGAACCGGAAGGTCCGTCGATGGCGACCACCAAGCGGGCGTTCTCATCGCGTGCGTCCATTACTGCACCACCTTCCAGTTGCGTTCGTTCAAAGCGTTCACGAGATCGTCGCGGCGGTTGGGATCCACCGAGACCACCACGAGTCCCACCGGTTGGCCGGGTGAGTGCTCGAGGCGCATGTCCTCCAGGTTGATCCCGTCCTCCCCGATCTCGGTGAGCAGGCGGGCAATGGTGCCCGGGGTGTCGTCCACGGCCACGGTGAGTGTGGCGAACGCCTTGGGAGCGCCACCGTGCTTACCGGGAATCCGGGCCTGGCCCGAGTTGCCCTCGGCCATGAGCTGAGCGATATCCAATCGGGCACCGCCGGCGGTCGGGTTCTCCAGGGTGGAGATCAACCGGTCCAGGTCCGTGCGCACCCCGTACAGGGAATCCACGATGGGCTGAGCGTTGGCGGAGAGGATCTGCACCCACAAGGACGGATCGGAACCCGCAATGCGCGTGGTGTCACGCAAGCCCTGTCCGGACAAGGACAAGTGGTGCAACGGGGTGTCCTGCAACCGGGAGGCCAGCAGCGAGGACATCACCTGCGGCAAGTGCGAAATCAGCGCCACGGTCTCATCGTGCTCGGTCGCATCCATCACGGTCACGGTCGCACCCAGGTCCACCGCGAGGTTCTTGGCGATGGTGATCGCTCGTGCACTGGTCGTCTCGGTCGGGCAGATCACCCACGGCATGGAGGTGAACAGCTCACCGCGGGCCGCCACGGGACCGGACTTCTCGCGTCCGGCCATGGGGTGCGTGCCTACGTAGCGGGACAGATCCGCCCCGGCCGCGGCGACGTCGTCGAGAATCGAGGACTTGACCGAGGCAATGTCGATCACCACGGCATCCGGGAAATCGGTCAGCGCCTCGACCACGAGCTCGGCGACCACGTCCGGCGGAGCGGCCACGACCACGAGCGCGGGATCGGCCAGCGTCTGACCCGCCTCGTGGACGGCACGCACGGATTGGCCGGCGCCAATGTCCTGGGCCACGGCCTCCGTGGTGGGCGAGGCATCGCGCACGTACACGCGCACCCCCAGGTGCTGGAGACCCAGGCCGATACTGGCACCCAGCAACCCCGCACCGATCACCAGGACCGGTCCGGAGGTTGAAGCGATCGCCGGAACCACCGTTACATCCCCACCGATGCGAGCAGGGTGCCCACCTCGGTGTGTGACAGCTTGCGCACCACACCCTGGCGCTGATCACCAATGGCGATCGGGCCCACCTGGGTGCGCGCGAGCCGCTCGACCGGGTGGCCCACGGAATCGAACATGCGACGGACAATGCGGTTACGGCCGGTGTGAAGCACGACCTCGATCAGCACGTGTC
The DNA here is from genome assembly GCF_002295155.1 of Kocuria sp. WRN011. Taxonomy (NCBI): domain Bacteria; kingdom Bacillati; phylum Actinomycetota; class Actinomycetes; order Micrococcales; family Micrococcaceae; genus Kocuria; species Kocuria sp. WRN011. The sequence goes on along the minus strand of NZ_NSGI01000008.1, from coordinate 34,158 downwards.
CGGGCTTGGAGTCGATGAGCTTGAACGAATCGACCTTGGCGATGCCGTCCTCGAGCTTGATGCCTTCGCGCATCTGCTTGCCCACGCCCTTCTCCACGGGGCCGTGCACCTGGACCAGGTAGGTCTTGGGCACCTCGTAGGAGGGGTGGGTCAGGCGGTTGGTGAGTTCGCCGTCGTTGGTGAGCAGCAGCAGACCCTCGGTCTCCACGTCCAGGCGACCCACGTGGAACACGCGCTCGTGCTTGCGGACGTCCAGGAAGTCGCTCACGCAGCGGCGGCCGTCAGGGTCCTCCATGGTGGAGACCACACCGGCCGGCTTGTTGAATGCGTAGTAGACGAGCTTCTCATCGGTCTGAATGCGCATGCCGTCCACGTGGACGCTCTGCAGCGCGGGATCCACGCGCACACCCAGTTCGTTGACGATCTGGCCGTCCACCTCCACGCGGCCGTCCAGGATCATTTCCTCGCATACGCGCCGCGAGGCCACGCCAGCCTGAGCCATGAGCTTCTGCAGGCGCACACCGTTCTCGTCGTGTGCTTCCAGACGGTCGACGGGCGGGTTCTTGGGACGACGCCGCCGGTGCGGGCCGTGCTCCTTGATCGCCGAAGCGCGGCGCTCGTACTTGTCCACGCCGCCGAAGGCGCGGGGCTTCTGCGGCCCCTTCTTGCCGGCTGATGCCTTGGGCTTGCCGGGTCCGGACTTGGGACCGGACTTGAAGCCGCCCTTGGGTCCGGCTTTGGAGCCCTTGCCGCGACCCTGCGGTCCGCGAGCGCCGCCGCCGGGCTTGCCACCGCCGCGGGATGAGTTGTTTCGTGATTGAGCCATGCTGTGATCAGTCCTCTAAGTCTTCAAGTTGGTCGGTTCCGGGGAGCAGCGGGGCGATGTCTGGTAGTTCATCCAGTGAACCGAGGCCCAGCTTTTCCAAGAACAAGGGGGTGGTGGAGTAGAGCACGGAACCCGTGGATTCTTCGCGTTCGTGTGCGGTGAGCAGTCCGCGTTGCACCAAGGTTCGCACCACGCCGTCCACGTTGACACCGCGGATCGCTGAGATCCGGGAGCGGGACACGGGTTGCAAGTAGGCCACCACGGCAAGGGTTTCCAGGGCTGCTTGCGATAACCGCGAGCTGCTGCCTTCCACCACAAAGTCGGTCACGAGCTGGGCGTACTCACTGCGTGAGTAGATGCGCCAGCCGCCGGCCACTTGGCGCAGTTCAAAACCGCGCATTCTGGGGGCCGACCCTCCATCATATCCGAGGTTCGGGGCATCCGGTGGGGCTGCGGGGGTGGGACCGATCACGCCGTCGTACTCGGCTTTCAGGTATTCCAGGCCGCTACGTGCCTCGTGCAATGGCACATTGAGGGTGCGGGCGAGTTCTTCTTCTCGAACGGGGGCTGCGGCCACCATGAGTACGGCTTCGAGGGCCGCGTGAATATCGGTTGGGGGTTGTTCGTGTGGTTGGTCTACCACGCTGACATCATCTCCTTCGGTACGGTTCACACCGATCCATGACGTGTCTTATTCTTTCAGGTTTTCCGGGCCGCCGTTGCCAGGTGCTATTCCCCCGCGCCGTGGTCCTCGTTGACGGAGGTGCCCTCGAGGGGAATCTCGGCGCCCGTGTACTCGCTGTTGAGCCCTTCCGAAGTCCAGTCGTCCGGACCGTCCCAGCGCACGAGCAACGGTCCGAGCACCTCGTCCTGACGGATCCGCACCACGCGGTCGCGGAACATTTCCAGGATCGCCAGGAATCGCACCACAATCACCAACGTGGAGTCGGCGTCCGAGATCAGGGTGGCAAAGCTATGGTCCTGGCCGTCCTTGAGGATCTCGGCCATGGTCTCTGCCTCGTCCGCCACGCGCACCACGGCACCGTGCAGGTGCTCCACGTTGACCTCGTCCGGCACGTGTCGTTCGGGGTCCAGCGCAACCACGGCGAGTTGAGCGAACTGTTCGGGGGTGAGCGTCCACTTCAGTGGCGGCAGCGCGGTGGTCACCGCGGGGTCCAGGTCCACCTGGCGCGGGATCCGCACGGACTCCGCCGCGAAGCGCCTATTCAGCTGCCCGGCCACTTCCTTGAACGCCTTGTACTGCAGCAGACGCGCGAACAGCAGGTCGCGGGCTTCCAGAAGTTCGACGTCGTATTCGTCCTCCACCTCGCCGCGCGGCAACAAGCGTGCGGCCTTGAGATCGAGCAGAGTCGCCGCGACTACCAGGAACTCGCTGGCTTCATCCAGAGCTTTAACCGAGCCCTCCTCCTGGAGAGCTTTCACGTAACGGATGAACTCGTCCGTGACCACGGACAGCGCCACGTGGGTGATGTCCATTTCGTGCTTGGCGATCAGAGAGAGCAGCACGTCAAAGGGGCCCTGGAAGTTTTCCAGGGCCACCTTGAATCCGGTGTCCGAGTCCGTGGGAAGCTCGGCGACAACGCTCATGCTCGTGAAGTGACCTCACGCGAGATCAGGCCGCGAGCGGCGTGGGCAGTGGTGATCACGGCGCTCCGCCGCGGCTGATCAGCTCGCGTGCGAGCTGACGGTAGGACTCCGCACCCGGATGGTTCGTGGCGAAGTTGAGGATCGGCTCGGCGGCCACCGTGGCGTCCGGGAACTTCACGGTGCGCTTGATGACCGTGTCGAAGACCTTGTCGCCAAAGGCATCCACAATGCGGGCGATGACCTCGCGCGAGTGCAAGGTGCGCGAGTCGAACATGGTGGCCAGTACGCCGTCGATCTGGAGCTTGGGGTTCAGGCGATCCTGGACCTTTTCAATGGAATCCACCAGCAGGGCCACGGCACGCAACGCGAAGAACTCGCAGATCAGCGGGATGATCACGCCGTGCGAAGCCGTCAACGCGTTGACCGTCAGCAAGCCCAAGGACGGTTGGCAGTCGATGAGGATTACGTCGTAGTATTCCTCGACCTTGCGCAGCGCTGAGGACAGCACCTGTTCGCGGGCGACCTCCGTAACCAGCTGCACCTCAGCGGCCGAGAGGTCGATGTTGGCGGGCAACAGGTCCACGTTGGGCACGTGGGTTTCCTGCACCACGTCCCACACGTCCACCGAGCGGTCCATCATCACGTTGTAAATGGTGAGGTCCAGCTCGTGGGGGTTGGAACCAAAGCCCGCGGACAGTGCACCCTGCGGGTCGAAATCCACCAGCAGCACCTTGCGTCCGGTCTCCGCGAGCGCGGCGCCCAGGTTGATGGTGGAGGTGGTCTTACCCACGCCACCCTTCTGGTTCACCATGGCGATGATGCGTGCGGGACCGTGATCCTTGAGTTCCGGCGGATCCGGGAAGGTGCGCAACGGACGGCCGGTGGGGCCTACGGCGCCCGATGACCGGTCATCGAGCTCAGGGAACCTCTCGTCACTGGCTTTGCTCACGTGCTACGGCCTGCTTTCCTCAAGTCACTGGTCAGGTCTCAACGAACTACACTACCGCCGTCACGCGGGAGTGAACCAACCGAGGTGGAACCCGATACGACCTGCGGTTGTTCGACCAGGGCTTCTTCTACCCTGTTCGACCGGCCGTTGACCGCCGCAGCCCAGCACGCTGCCGTGAGGACTGCAAGCGCTACGGGCACCCCGCGATTGACGAAGAATTCGTGGATCTGGGAGTGGTTGCTCACCACGATGTACCAGAACGCCGGGATCAGCATGGGCAGTGCGAGCACTCCCGCGACCTTCAACCGTTGGACTCCCCCGCGGCGCCCTGCCAGCGCCAGGGCAATTGCGGCCGCGATGAGACAACCGAAGAAGACGAACGGGGCGGTGGGTATCTTCTCCCACCAGTAGACGACGTTACTGGCCACCCCGGCTCCGAACACGTCAGAGACACCGCTGTGGCTGCCTCCCGTCCGGAAACCGACGTTTTGTTGCACCATGGCGATCGTCTCGCCGATGCCCATGAACACCGCACCGAAGATCCAGCGGAACACCCAGGTGAGACCGAACGCGGCGGGCCACACTACGGCGGCGAGCACTCCCCACGTCGCGGTGCGTTTCATGTTCCTGTCCTGGAACCAGACTGCAGCCGCCAAGACGAACGCGGACATCGCCCACGGGATGGACGGGGTGGTCAGTAGATCCACGTAGCAGAACAGCGCCGCGCCGACACCCGCGCCCAACAGGCCCAGGTAAGTGGACCTCGTGAATCCCACCACGGTGAGGATTACCGATAGGAAAATGAACGTGATGGCAATGGATTGGCTGAACGATGTGGACGGTGTGGAGAGCATGTTGGTCCCCACCACGAAGGGCAGGAACAGCGCCACGGCCACGGCGGTGGAGGTCTTCGACCGCACCAGCAGAATGGCCGCGAAAAGTGCGGTGATCATCAGGGCGCCGGAGACGATGCGCAGGCCTTCGAGCCCCACCGTGGCCAGTAAGGGTCGGGTGAGGATCGTGTACCCGGCCCAGTACTTGTAATAGTTGTTGTCCTCGAAGACCTTGCCCTGGGCCAGTTCCTGAATGTCCTGCTTGCCACCGGCGCAGTTGTCGATCCGCGGCATGCGAGCGGCCCTGCTCAGCGCGGATTCTTCCGGTGACGCACCCAGTCCGGTGCCCACGACCACGCATTCTGTGAACGTGTCCGACTGCGTGCCCATGCGGTCCGGGATCCCACTGGGACCGTAGGTGTTGTTCTCGATCGAGGACAACAGGTTGTCCACGATCGGTTTGTCGGGTACGGCTTGCCCCACGATCAGGAGTCCGAACAGCACGAACTGCAAAGCGACGAGGACTCCGGCACCCTTGAGGAACGGGCGCCACCGCCAGTCGGTCCTGATGCGCTCGACCGTTTCTCGGTTGAGGTGGCGCTTGATTGCATCGCGGTTCATGTAACGGGAGATGTCCATCAGGCGCCTCGGTTGACGTCGATATTAAACCGTTCTGCGGAAGGTTGGCGGCGCGGGGACTTCACCCCGTAGGGCGGGGCCGGTAACCGGAGGTAGAACAATCGTGATCCTTCGCGGCGCATCATGACCTGACCGTTGAGCAGCACGCCCATCAGCAGGAAAACCCCGGCCAGGATGAACAGAGCGGAGGCCAAGAACGCGGTAGGGAACCGCGGCACCATGCCCGTTTGGAAGTATTCCGCGACGACCGGCAGGCCGAAGACGAGCCCCAGGGTCGCAAGAAGGATCGAAAAAATGCTTGTGACCAGGAACGGGCGCTCGTGGAACAACAGTTGGGAGAAGATGCGGAGGATCCTGAATCCGTCGTGATAGGTCCGCAATTTGCTCTCCGTGCCCTCGGCGCGGTCACGGAAGCCCACTTCCACTTCCGTCTGCGGTACGCGCGCATTCACTGCGTGGATCGTCAGTTCCGTTTCAATCTCGAATTCGCGAGACAGCGCCGGGAAGGATTTGACGAAGCGTTGCGAGAACACCCGGTAACCGCTGAGCATGTCCGTGACTTCGCGTCGAAACGCGAAGCTGACCATGGTGTTGAAGAACTTGTTCCCTGATTCATGTCCGGAACGGTAAGCGGTTTCCGACACCTGTCGGCGCACCCCCAGCACGTGATCGAACGGGCCGGCCAGGAGGGTATCGATCATGGCCGGGGCATCGGCCACGTCATAGGTGTCGTCGCCGTCGATCAGTAGGTAGATATCCGCGTCGAGGTCGGCGAACGCGCGCCGCACCACGTTGCCCTTGCCCTTCTCCGTCTCGTAGCGCACGTGCGCTCCGGCCTCCGCCGCGGCCTGGGCGGTTCGATCCGTGGAGCAGTTGTCGTACACGAACACGTCGATACCGGGAATGGTCTCGTGCAGATCAGTGACCACCTTGGCGATGGCCGCTTCCTCGTTATGACAGGGAACGATCGCAATAATGCGGGGTGAGCTGGACATGGGCACCTTACTCAGGGGGTGGGGGGCAGCCTTCAACGACCCGCGGGATGAGGCGGGGAGAGCAATTGAACGGTGCGATCCACAGGAGCCTTAGTGGACCAAAGTATTTCTAACACGAAATGTCCCCTCCGGTCGGCGACCGGAGGGGACATGACGAGTCTTGGAGCGACGTCGGCGATCAGTCAATCAGCCGTTCTGGGGGCTCAGGGGCTTGACCTCGGGATTGCCCTCGAGCGCTTGCTCGGCGGAGTTGGGTGAGGCGTGCGGGTCGGCCACCAGGGATTGCTCGTCGAAGGGCTCCTGCCCGGCGAGCACACGGTTCACGCGTTCCTTGTCGACCTGCTTGACCAGGGTGCCGAGCACCACGGTGGCCACGGCGTTACCGGAGAAGTTGGTGAGTGCGCGGGCCTCGGACATGAAGCGGTCGATGCCGACGATCAGACCCACACCGTCCACCAGGTCGGGGCGGTGGGACTGCAGACCGGCGGCCAGGGTGGCGATACCGGCGCCGGAGACACCGGCCGCGCCCTTGGAGGCGATGATCATGAACAGCAGCAGGGTGATCTGCTCCCCCAGGGCCAGCGGGGTGCCCATGGCATCAGCCACGAACAGCGCGCCCATGGTCAGGTAGATCGCGGTGCCGTCCAGGTTGAAGGAGTAACCGGTGGGAACCACGACGCCCACCACGGGCTTGGAGACACCCAGGTGCTCCATCTTGGCGATGAGTCGGGGCAGAGCGGCCTCGGAGGACGAGGTGGAGAAGATCAGCAGGTACTCGCGGCCCAGGTACTTCATGAGCTTGAAGATGTTCACGCCGGAGACGAGCTTGAGGATCAAGCCCAGCACCACCACGATGAACAGGATGCAGGTGACGTAGAACGCGGCCATCAAGCCGATCATCGAGATGATCGCCTGCATGCCGGTCGCGCCGACCACACCGGCGATCGCGCCCAGGGCGCCGATCGGGGCAACCCACATGACCATCATGAGCAGGCGGAAGACCACGGCCTGGATGTAGGTCACGGCCTTGAGCACGGGCTTGCCGGACTCCCCCATGGCCTGCAGCGCGAAACCGATGAGCAGCGCCACGAACAGGGTCTGCAGGATGTTTCCCGCGGTCAGTGAGGACAACAAGGTGGTGGGGATGATACCCAGCAGGAACCCGATGGTTCCCTCTTCACCGTGATCGGCGGTCGAAGCCAGCCCGGCGGAATCGTAGCTCGCGTTGGCCAGGTCCAGACCGCTACCGGGCTGCACGATGTTGCCGACCACCAGGCCGATGAACAGTGCGAACGTGGACATGATCAGGAAGTAGGCCAGGGCCATGCCACCCACCTTGCCCACGGTTGCGGCGTGAGCGATCGAACCGACGCCCAGCACGATGGTGCAGAAGATCACCGGAGCGATCATCATCTTGATCAAGGCGATGAACGCGGTACCCAGGGGCTTCAGCGTGACCGCGAAATCGGGGACGATCAGACCGAGCAGGGCTCCGATGACCACACCGGCGATCACGAAAATGTAGAGGTAGTGGGTCCGGTCTTTCTTGGGCTTACGCTGCGCCCCACCGGACACGGTCTGCGCTGACCGCGGTGCCGCTGAATTATCGGCCATGATGGCTCCTTAGAACACGAGTGCTGGAATAGTGACTAGCCTCACGCAGGGCTGTGAGTTCTGTCGCGTTGTGTTCATACTGTTCATGGCGCCCGTCACAGTCCTGTCCTGGCGGGCCGGTTCGGAAAGCTGCGGAGGTGCGTGTGTCACTCGCCAAGCGATTCCTGGCGCTCCAGCTCGGCTTGGTGATCGTCATTTCCGTGGTCGTGGCCTTGGTGATGATCCAGCAGACCCGCTCGTGGGTCACCTTGCGCGCGGAGTCGGTGACCCGCGCGGCGACCTCCGTGATGGCCCAGGATCCGTTCGTGCGCGACGGCATGAAGTCCGAGGACCCCACCGCCCGCCTGCAGGCCTACGCGCATCGGATCGAGGACGAATCCGACATCGATTTCGTCACCCTCATGACCCCCGAGGGCACCCGCCTCACTCACGCCATCCCCGAATTCGTGGGTCACGAGTATTCAGGCGATCGCTCCCGCGCACTCGCGGGCGAGACGTACACGGTCACCGAAACCGGTCAGCTGGGTCCCTCCGTCCACACGATCGCCCCCATCTTTGACACCGACGGCTCGATCGTGGGTCTGGTGTCCAGCGGCGTGCTGCTGAATCAGATCGCTCAGGAGAACCGGCAGCAACTTCCGGGGCTGGCGTTGATTGTCCTGGCGTTGCTCGTGATGTCTTCGCTGGTCAGCTACGTCTTGGCCCGCTATCTCAGCCGCGCCACCAACGGTCAGGCACCCGAATCACTCGTGCGTTCACAGGCCCTCAACCGCGCCGTTCTGGCCGAAGCTCGGGAGGGTCTCGTCCTTCTCGATCAGCTCGGCCGCCCCGTGCTCGCCAACTTACGCGCCCGTCACCTGCTCGACATGAAACCCGCCGCCGACGACGCCGCCCAGGCCCAGCGCCGTCGTTCCGTCACCCTGCGTCGCAGGAACGAACCGCTGCCGACGGAAATCCTGCCGACCGTGATCCGGGAACTCGTCGATGGCCAACGGGAGTTCTTGGACGAGTGGTGCACCGTGGGAACCCGGACCTTGATCGTCTCGTGTGTGAAGGCCTCGCGTGATTCCAAGCTGCGGGTGCTGATCGTTCAGGATCACACCGAACTGACTCGGCTGTCCGGCGAGCTGGATACCGTGCGCACCATGGCCGCAGGACTGCGAGCGCAAACCCACGAACACGCCAATCGAATGCACACGGTGGTGTCCCTGCTGGAGCTCGAGCGGTATCCGCGGGCTCTGGAGTTCGCCGCGTCCAATCTGACCGTGACCCGTGATCTGGGCACCACGGTCACTGAATCCGTGGCCGATCCCTATCTCTCCGCTCTGTTGCTCGGCAAGACCGCGGAAGCCCATGAGCGCGGCGTGGACCTGCAGGTTGTCGTGCACGGTGAGATACCGGCATCCACCGCGGATCCGTCAGAGGTGGTGAGCGTGGTCGGGAACCTGGTGGATAACGCGATTTACGCGGCGGCGTCCAACCAAGAACGGGAAGAACCGGCGGTCGAGGTGGAGCTGGCCCCGTCCGAGCGCCCCGGCTACGTGCAGCTGACCGTGGCGGATACCGGCCCCGGCGTTGATCCCGAGGTCGCCGACTCTCTGTTCGACCGAGGAGTCTCCACTAAACCCACCGGCGGGTCCATGCGCGGCGTGGGGCTGCACCTGGCGTATCAGATCGCCGAGTCCTGGGGAACGCGCCTGAGCTTCGTCAACGATGCCGGTGCGGTCTTCACCGTGGAAATCCCGGTGCACGACTCGGCCCGCGATGCGGAAGAGGACGACTCATGATCAATGTGTTCGTCGTGGACGATGAAGAACTCACCGCGGCCGCTCACGCGGAGTACGTCAAGCGCTGTCCGGGCTTCCGGGTGGTGGGCGTCGCCCTGACCGGGCAGGCTGCGGCCCGAGCCATCATCCAGAAATCCACGGGGCCGGAACCGGTGCACTTAGTGCTGCAGGACATCAACCTTCCGGACATGTCCGGGCTGGACGTGGCACGCACGCTCCGCGCTCGCCGGGTGGATGTCGACTTCATGATCGTCAGTGCCCACCGTGATGCGGGGACCGTACGCGGGGCCACGGCGCTGGGAGTGGTCGGTTACCTGATCAAGCCGTTCACGTTTGCCGTCTTTGAGCGCAAATTGGCCTCCTATGCGGAGTACCACCGATTGCTCTCGGCAGCCACACCGGCTACCACTACGTTCGACCAGGACGAACTCGACCGGGCCTTCGCGACCATGCAGGACCAATCGCCACCCAAGGTTCCCAAGGGGCTCTCCCCCGAGACCCTGGGTTCCTTGGTCACCGCGTTGCAGGAGGCCGGACAATTCCGCTCGGCCGCCGAGCTGGCCAAGGACTTGGGGCTGTCCCGAGTCACGGCCCGGCGTTACCTGGAACACCTGACCGAGAAGGGAACCGTTCAACGGCGCTCCCGGCACGGCACTCCCGGACGCCCCGAGTTGGAGTACGGCTGGAACGGGTGAGCTCTCAGATCCCGAAGGGCTCCGCGTATTGAACCAGTCCGCCGGGAACCGGATTGGTGCCGTCCAAGGACAGCACCATGAGTGCCTCCTCGGGGACATCGATGCTCAGGTGCACACCCGATGCAGAAGCCCTCTCGAAGCCGAACCTCGGGTAGTACTCCGGGTGGCCCAGGACCACGACGAACTTTTCCCCTCGATCTGCAGCTGCGTGCAGCACGGCCGTCGTCACGGCCGTGCCCGCTCCCCCGCGTTGCTGATCGGGCAGCACCGAACACGGGGCCAGGCACAGCGCGGGAACGTCACCGATGTGACACCGGGTCAGTAACGCGTGAGCAACCACCGCGCCGTCCTGATCTTCCGCGACGTAGGACAACCCCTCGAGCCATGCGGAGTCGTTGCGGAGCGCGTCCACCAGGTCGGCTTCTTCTGTGGTCGGAAATGCTTGTTCGAGCACGGTCCGGACCGCGGCACAATCCCGTTGCATTTCCGGTCTGACGGCCCATTCCACGGTGTTGGTCATGCAACAGAGTTAACCAGAAGCAGCCGGGGACGTAGCCCCGGCTGCTTCTGCTCACATCACGGTTACTCAGGACTTGGGTGCCAGGATCGAGTGCAGCGCCTCCAAGACCGAATCGTCCTCAATGGTCGAGGGCACCGAGTACTTCTCGCCGTCGGCCATCTGGCGCATGGTCTTGCGCAAGATCTTGCCGGAGCGGGTCTTGGGCAGCGCCTCCACCACGGCCACGTCCTTGAAGTCGGCCACGGGACCGATGCCGGAACGCACCAGCTTGACCAGATCCTTGGCCAGCTCGTCCTCGCTGATCTCGGAGCCGGTCTTGAGCACCACGTAACCGGAGGGCCGCTGGCCCTTGAGCGGGTCGTTGACACCGATCACCGCGCACTCGGCGACATCCGGGTGTGTGGCAACGATTTGTTCCATCTGGCCCGTGGACAAGCGGTGGCCGGACACGTTGATCACGTCGTCGGTACGGCCCATCACGTAGACGTAGCCGTTCTCGTCAATGAAACCGGAGTCACCGGTTGCGTAGTAGCCCGGGAACGCCTCGAGGTAGGAGGAGATGTAGCGATCGTCGTCGCCCCACAGGTTAGCCAACGTGCCGGGAGGCAAGGGCAGCTTGACCGCGATGTTGCCTTCTTCGCCCTGCGCCACGGGATCACCCAGGGGATCCAGGATCTCCACGTTGTAGCCGGGTACCGGAACCGTGGGCGAGCCAGCAACGATCGGCAGCTTCTCGATACCGAACGGGTTGGAACAAATGGCCCAACCGGTTTCGGTCTGCCACCAGTGGTCAATCACGGGAACGTCGAGTACCTTGGCCGCCCAGTGATAGGTCTCCGGATCGAGGCGCTCGCCGGCCACGAACAGAGCCTGCAGCGAGGAGATGTCGTAGTCCTTGACGAAATCACCCTCGGGGTCCGCCTTACGAATCGCACGCAGGGCCGTGGGAGCGGTGAACAGCGCCTTCACGCCGTGATCGTTGACGCGCTTCCAGAACGCACCGGCGTCAGGGGTGCCCACGGGCTTGCCTTCGTAGAGCACCGTGGTGGCCCCCACCAGTAGCGGCGCGTAGACGATGTAGGAGTGGCCCACGACCCAGCCGACGTCCGAGGCGGTCCACATGACCTCCCCCTCGCCCACGTCGTAGATGTTCTTCATGGACCACGTCAGTGCGACCGCGTGGCCGCCGTTGTCACGCACCACGCCCTTGGGCTTACCGGTGGTACCGGAGGTGTACAGGATGTAGAGCGGATCGGTGGCCGCCACGGTTACAGCGTCCGCGGGTTCGGCGTTTTCCAGAGCCTCGGTCCAGGACAACCACGCGGGGGCGTTCTCCTCGCCTTCGGCACGCTCACGTGCGTTTGCCACGGAGTTCTCGAAACCCTCACGTTCGTGGACCAGGATCGCCGACGGCGCGTGGTCACTGATCTCGATGGCCTCCTCAACGGAAGGGATGTACTCGATCCGTCGCTTGGGCTCCACACCACCCGAGGTGGTCACGATCACGGTGGGCTTGGAATCGTCGATGCGGCTGGCCAGCTCACGGGGTGCGAATCCACCGAACACCACGGAGTGGACAGCACCCAAGCGAGCACACGCCAGCATGCCAACCACGGACTCCGCGATCATCGGCATGTAGAGGAGGACACGATCGCCCTTCTTGACGCCCTGGTCCGCGAGCGCACCGGCGAACAGCTTCACGCGTTCCAGCAGCTCGCTGTAGGAGATCTCTTCCTGGATGCCCAGCACGGCCGAGTCGTAGATCAGGGCGGTGCGGTCCCCGTGGCCGGCTTCGACGTGGCGGTCCAGCGCGTTGACACTCGTGTTCAGTTCCGCATCGGGGAACCAACGGTAGATAGGAGCCCTCGAGTCGTCGAGGGCCTTGGTGGGCGGGGTGACCCACTCGACGGCCTGTGCAGCATCGAGCCAGAATTGCTCCGGGTTGCTGACACTGTTCTCGTAAACGGATGCGTACGTAGCCTGGGACATGGTCTCTCCGACATCATTGTTGGACTCGCTGAATTGCCTTGGTTCCAGGCTAGTGTTGTGAGTCACACCTTTCAATAGGTTTGTATACACAGATTCCACATTCCCGGAATATCTCCCAAAAGACTCGCCTGTTTAAGTCTTCTGTGTATACACTCGGGGTGTTCGATGCGATTCACGAGGAGGTGTCATGCGAGCTGGAGAACGCGCTTATCAAGCTTTGCGCGCAGACATAGTCGAATGGCGCTTGCTGCCCGGACAGGTTCTGGGCGAGGTCGAGCTCTCCGAGCGACTGGGCATCTCCCGCACGCCGGTGCGCGAAGCGCTGTCCCGTCTCACCGCGGACGGCTTGACCGAACCGCACAGCGGCCGCGGCGTCGTCGTTGCAACCATCTCCGCGGAGGATGTCCGATCGCTCTACGAATTCCGCGACAGCCTCGATTGTCGAGCAGCCGAACTGGCTGCCCGCCGCGGCGACCCGGAAGTGTTCCGCGCACTGGCAGGGGAACTTCTCGAAGCCCTGGAGGGCCTCACCAGCGACGACGACCCGGACCACGTCTCGTACTACGAACTGGTCCAGCGCATGGATGCCGCAATCGATGAGGCCGCCGCCAATCCGTTCCTGCGACAGGCCCAGGCAGGCGTGCGACTGCACCTGGCCCGCGTCCGCAAGCTCTCCAAGTCGGACCCGCGGCGCCTGGCATCGGCCGCCGTCGAACACCAGCGCATCGCCCAAGCCATCGCCGACGGCGATCCCGCCTTGGCCATCGCCACCACCCGCGTGCACCTGAGCAACGCCCTGCAACACGCTTTGAACACCAAAGAATTGGCGCCGGTGCGGCCCGCCGCATCGTAACCACAACACCTGCTACACCCGCGCGGCGCCGACCGGTCCGCGCGTAACGGATCTGAGGAAGGACTCCCCGTGACCGTCAAGCACACCGTACGTACGTACTCGTCCAAGGAAAATCTGCCCCGTGAGGAGCAGCTGGCCTACAAACTGGCCAAGGTGGCCACCGACCCGGTCGAGGTCGATCCCGAGGTTGTCGACATGGTCATCAACCGCATCATCGACAATGCTTCGGTCGCCATCGCTTCCCTGAACCGTGCGCCCATCGTCTCGGCCCGCACCCAGGCACTGGGCCACAAGGTCACCGAAGGCTCCGGCTTCACGGGCAACGGTGCCCTGTTGTACGGCGCTCCGGACAACAACGCTGCGGTCTCCCCCGAGTGGGCCGCTTGGGCCAACGGTGTGGCCGTGCGCGAGCTTGACTACCACGACACCTTCCTGGCCGCCGAGTACTCCCACCCCGGCGACAATATTCCCCCGATCCTGGCCGTGGCCCAGCACGTGGGCAGCAACGGCAAGGACCTGATTCGCGGTATCGCGACCGGTTACGAGGTCCAGGTGGACCTGGTCAAGGGCATCTGCCTGCACGAGCACAAGATCGACCACATCGCTCACATCGGCCCGTCCGCGGCCGCCGGTATCGGCACCCTGCTGGGTCTGGACACCGAGACCATCTTCCAGGCCATCGGCCAGGGCCTGCACACCACCACCGCAACCCGCCAGTCCCGCAAGGGCGAGATCTCCACATGGAAGGCACACGCACCCGCATTCGCCGGCAAGATGGCCATCGAGGCCGTGGACCGTGCGATGCGCGGCCAGACCTCCCCCACCCCCATCTACGAAGGCGAAGACGGTGTGATCGCGTGGCTCCTCTCCGGCCCCGAGGCCTCCTACGAGGTGCCGCTGCCCGAGCAGGGTGAGGCCAAGCGCGCCATCCTGGACACCTACACCAAGGAACACTCCGCCGAGTACCAGGCACAGGCCTGGATCGACCTGGCACGCAAGCTGCACAAGGAACACCCCGAGGTCGCGGACCCCACCAACGTGAAATCCATCTTGATCAAGACCTCACACCACACCCACTACGTGATCGGTTCCGGCGCCAACGACCCGCAGAAGTACGATCCCAAGGCCTCGCGCGAGACCCTGGATCACTCGATTCCTTACATCTTCACGGTTGCCCTGCAGGACGGCGCGTGGCACCACGTGGACTCGTACGCTCCGGAGCGTGCCGGCCGCGAGGACACCGTGGCCCTGTGGAACAAGGTCACCACCGAAGAGGATCCCGAGTGGACCCGTCGCTACCACTCCCTGGACATCTCCGAGAAGGCCTTCGGCGGTTCCGTGGAGATCACCCTCAACGACGGCACCGTGATCACGGACGAGATCGCCGTCGCGGACGCTCACCCGCTGGGTGCCCGCCCGTTCGCTCGTGAGCAATACATCAACAAGTTCCGCACCTTGGCCGAGGGCCTCGTGGCACCGGAAGAGATCGAACGGTTCCTGGACGCCGTCCAGCGCCTGCCCGAACTCGAAGCCGGTGAACTGGGCCAACTGAACATCGTGGCGGCCGTGGACCTGGAGAAGGCCCAGAAGGGAATCTTCTAAATCATGTTGTATTCAAAAGTCACCCCCGCAGAAAAGCGCGTGGCGTTCCGCAAGGCACTTGCCGACCCGAAGGTCGCTCAGTTCCCCGGTGCGTTCACCCCGCTGTCCACCAAGCTCATTCAGGAACAGGGCTTCGAGGGCGTGTACATCTCCGGTGGTGTGCTGGCCAACGAGTTGGGTCTGCCCGACATCGGGCTGACCACGCTCACCGAGGTGGCCACCCGCGCCGGTCAGATCGCTCGCTCCACCGACCTGCCCGCGCTGGTCGATGCGGACACCGGTTTCGGTGAGCCCATGAACGTGGCCCGCACGGTTCAGGAACTCGAGGACGCCGGCCTGGCCGGTTGCCACATCGAGGACCAGTTCAACCCCAAGCGTTGCGGCCACCTGGACGGCAAGAACGTGGTGGACACCGCCACGGCCACCAAGCGCATCAAGGCCGCAGTGGAGTCCCGCCGCGACGACAACTTTGTGATCATGGCTCGCACCGACATTCGCGGTGTTGACGGTCTGGAGGCAGCCATCGACCGCGCGAAGGCTCTCGCCGACGCCGGTGCAGACGTCATCTTCCCGGAGGCCATGGCCGACCTGTCCGAGTTCGAGCGCATGGCCGAGGCCTTGGATGTTCCCATCCTGGCCAACATGACCGAGTTCGGTAAGTCCGACCTGTTCACCAAGCAGGAACTGCAGGACGCCGGGGTGTCCATGATCATCTACCCCGTGTCCCTGCAGCGTCAGGCACTGGGCGCGATCGAGCGTCTGCTGACTGCCATCCGCGAGGACGGCACCCAGCAGGCCGAGGTGGAGAACATGCTCACCCGCAAGCGCCTGTACGAGCTGGTGGACTACAACGGGTACAACCAGTTCGACTCCGGAGTGTTCAACTTCGAGGTCCCGGGCACGCCCGGTAACTAATCGTTCGCCTACGACGCCGCTGCCCAGCGGCGTCGTAGGCTTTCTAGTGATCGACCACACACGAAGAAGGAGGTCACCATGACCGAAACCGAGATTCGCAAGGGTCTTGCCGGCGTCGTCGCCGACACCACCGCTGTGTCCAAGGTCAACGCCGAGACCAACTCGCTGCTGTACCGCGGTTACCCCGTTCAGGAACTTGCCGCCAAGTGCTCCCCCGAGGAAGTCGCGTTGCTGCTGTGGACCGGTGAGTTGCCCTCGGAGGAAGAGCTCGCCGATTTCAAGAAGCGCGAGCGCGCCAACCGCGCGTTGACCCCGGAACTGAAGAAGATCGTCGACGCCCTGCCCACGGACTGCCACCCCATGGACGTGTGCCGCACCGCCGCGTCCGTGATCGGCGCCCAGCACCCGGACGCTGAGGATTCCTCCCCCGAGGCGGAGCTGCGCAAGGCGCAGGAACTGTTCGCCGTGATGCCCGCCGTGGTCTGCTACGACCAGCGACGCCGCCGCGGCGAGGAACTCATCGAGCCTCGCGACGACCTGGACTATTCGGAGAACTTCCTCTGGATGGCCTTCGGTGA
Organism: Kocuria sp. WRN011; assembly: GCF_002295155.1. Taxonomy (NCBI): domain Bacteria; kingdom Bacillati; phylum Actinomycetota; class Actinomycetes; order Micrococcales; family Micrococcaceae; genus Kocuria; species Kocuria sp. WRN011. The sequence continues at coordinate 17,755 of NZ_NSGI01000008.1, read as the reverse complement.
AGAGGCCGCGCCCGAGGTCGTGGACGCGTTCCGCGTGTCCATCATTCTGTACTCCGAGCACTCCTTCAACGCCTCGACCTTCACCGGCCGCGTGATCACCTCGACCCTGGCCGATCTACACTCGGCCGTGGTTGGTGCGATCGGTGCCCTCAAGGGTCCGCTGCACGGTGGCGCGAACGAGGCCGTCATGCACACCTTCGAGGAACTGGGGATCCGCAAGGACGAATCCGCCGAGGACGCCGAGAAGCGCGCCAAGGAATGGATGGACAAGGCTCTGGCCGAGAAGAAGAAGGTCATGGGCTTCGGCCACCGCGTGTACAAGCACGGTGACTCGCGCGTGCCGACCATGCAGGACGCCCTGTTCCGCATGCTCGATTACTACGACCGCCCCGAGATCCTGGGTCTGTACAACGGTCTGGCCAAGTCCATGGACGAAGCCAAGTCCATCAAGCCCAACCTGGACTACCCGGCCGGTCCCACGTACTGGCTCATGGGCTTCGACATTCCCACGTTCACACCCATCTTCGTGTGCGCCCGCATCACCGGCTGGACCGCACACATCATGGAGCAGCGCGCTTCCAACTCGCTGATCAGACCGCTGTCCGAGTACGACGGACCGGAAGAGCGTCACCTGGACTAAGCGCTCACCCGCGCCCAGGTACACAGAAGTCCCCGGGATTCACGCCATGACCGTGAGTCCCGGGGACGTTTCTCTGTTGTGACAGCCAGTCAGGTGCGCTGGTGCCCTGCCTGGTCTGACTGCCCTGATTGGCTTGGCTGCGCCGCAAGCAACCTCAGTAGCGAGGTGCGTTGGGCAGGCCCAGGTAGCCCTCCAGGGTGATGTAGCCGTTGTTCTTCAAGCTGTTGGACGTGGGCGTTCCCACGTAGCGCAGGTGCCACGGTTCGTAGGCGTAGCCGTGAGTCCCGGTGTAACCGCTGGGGTAGCGCACCACAAAGCCGTACTTGTGGCCGTTGGCGGCCACCCAGCGGCCCTGGGGTGTGTTGCCGAAGCAGGCCTGCAGTCCGCACACTCCCCCGGGTGCTCCCACGTCAATGGCCAGGCCGGTCTGGTGCTCCGAGTATCCGGGACGCGCGGAAATAGTGTCCGCGGTGGCCTGTCCGTACATCGCCACATAGTTCCAGTACAGGCTGTTCTGGGTCGAATAGGAGCGGTAACCGCTGACCGGCACCAGGGTTACACCCTGGTTGGCCGCAGCCTGGCTCATCCGCTGATAGGCGGCCGCAGCGTCACTGCGCAGCTGCACCCCACCGCCCACGTTCCACAGGGGCCCGGGACCGTAGGCCCGAGGGTTCAGGGGCCGCTTCTTGTTCACAATCACGGACGAGCTGGTGGCACGATCGATGTCTCGACTGACCGTGGTGCCCTTGCCCTTGGTCCACCGGATGATGCCGCGCTGATAGTGGACCACGCACGAGTTGCCGCTGCAGGTTTCGCGCACCTTGGGGTATCCCAGGTTGCCGTGCTCGGAGCCCTCGACCCGCCAGCGCTGCAGGATGCCGCCGCGCTGCGCGCGGGCACCCGTGCTGGGAGACCAGTGGATGGTGCCGCCCTGGTACTGCCGGTAGCAGCCGGCGTCGCGAAGACCGCAGCGTTCGGAGGACGTGGCTTTGCCCAGCCATCCGCTGGCGCCCCCCAGCGAACGGTACTCGTTGTCGATACCGGCCCCGGCCATGGCGGGAGCGGTTCCCAGCATGGAGAACACCAACGCCAGGAGTGCGGAGAAGAGGACCGTTCGAGACATCTGTTTACGCGGCATGCTCCCAGGGTAGTCCGGGCGTGGCGTCAGGAACCCGAAATTAGGTTTAATTTTCGGCGCAAATCTCCAAGTGACACCGGACGCATTCGACCGGTCATGTCATTGAGCGCGAGGGTGCGCCGTCGCGTAGACCTCGCGTAGAGATTCTACGGAGACCTTGGTGTAGATCTGGGTGGTGGCCAGGGATGCGTGCCCCAAGAGTTCTTGGACCACTCGTAGATCCGCCCCGCCCTCCAGTAAGTGGGTCGCGAATGAGTGCCGCAGTGTGTGCGGGGTGACGTCCTCGCCCAGTTGAGCGAGTTCGGCGGCGTCCTTGACCATGGTCCACGCCGTTTGGCGGGAAATCCGGCCACCCCTGGCGTTGAGGAATACTGCGGGTGTTCCCTTGCCGTGCCGGGACAATTCCGGTCGCCCGCGCACCAGGTACTGGTCCAGGGCCTTCTTCGCATACGAACCCACCGGAACCATGCGTTGTTTATTGCCCTTGCCCAACAGCCGTACGAAGGACAGCTCTGAGTCATGGAGCCCCGCCAGATCGTCCACGTCCAGGGCGACCGCCTCAGAGATGCGCGCGCCCGTCGCGTACAACAGCTCCAGGAAAGCACGCGCCCGTAGCCCCGCCGGAGACTCCGGGTCCGGAGCCGAGAGAATCTTTTCCACGCTGTCCAGGGCGATGGCCTTGGGGAGGCGCTGCGGCGGCGTCGGCGGACTGACGCGAGAGGCGACGTCCACGGGGCACAGTCCCTCCGCGACCCAGAACGCGTGGGCGCCACGGACGGCCGCCAGGACGCGGGCGGTGCTACGAGTGCTCAGCGCGGGATGCTCCGGTGAACCCTCGTGGAGCAACCGCACAAAGGCGCGGACGTGCTCGGTCGAGATCTCGGGCGGCGCGGACGCCGAGCCACCCTCAGAAGCTTCGGTGGGCCCGGTCAGGAATTCGAGATACCGCGTGAGGTCCCGGCGGTAAGCCGCCAGCGTGTTCGCGGCCAAGCCCCGCTCCACGGTCAGGTGATCGAGGTAGCGGTGAACGGCGCGTTCCAGATCCGGCGGAACGGACGAGTCGGTCACCGGAAGTTCAGATGACCCGGCCACGGGCTGTCCACCGGGCGCAGTGACGTCCAGTCCTGTGCTCGTGCGGCGTGCGCGGCCAGAATGCCCAGGACCGCGGCGGGCGAATTGATCTGGCCGGACAGCGCGGCAGCCACGGTGTCGTCGAGGTCGGCAAAGCGAACGATGATCTCCGCCTCTTCACCGTCGCGCTCGTGACGCTCTGCCTCCGGGACCTCGTGCAGGCCACGCGCCAGGAAAATCCGATTGGCCTCCGAGGATGAACCGGGTGAGTTGTGGAAGTCCACGAGCACGTGCCAGTCGTCAGCGGTCATGTCGGCTTCCTCGGCCAATTCCCGCTGAGCGGCGGTGTGCGGCGGTTCCCCGTCCACGTCGAGCAGTCCGGCGGGGATTTCCCACATGCGCATGCCCACGGGGTGGCGGTACTGGTTGATGAGCAGAACCCGGTCCTGCTCATCCAGGGCCACGATGGACACCGCCCCGGGGTGGGTGATGAAGTCTCGTTTCAGGGTCGAGTCTTCATCACCCATGCGGAACTCATCGCGCTGAACGTCCCAGATGAATCCTTCGTACACCGTGTCCGATGCCACCACCGTGTGGGGATCCACCGTGTCTTTCAGCTCTGCTCGGCTCACGCGCGAGAGTTCCATGCGAACCTCCGGTTGCTCGGTGATCTGCTGCCCTAGGCCTTTACTCGCTGCCCAGTGCCTCGCGGCGGGACAGGGCCGCCTTGATGAGGCCGTCGAACAGCGGGTGCGGGCGGGTCGGACGGGAGCCGTACTCCGGGTGAGCCTGGGTGGCCACGTAGTACGGGTGCTCGCTACGGGGCAGTTCCACGAACTCCACGAGCTGACCGTCCGGGGATGTTCCGGACATCACCAGTCCGCCCTGGGTCAACGCATCGCGGTAGGCATTGTTGACCTCGTAACGGTGACGGTGACGCTCGGAAACCTCCAGGCTGCCGTAGGTCTCGGCGACCACGGAGCCCTCGGCGAGCTTGGCCGGGTAGGAGCCCAGGCGCATGGTGCCGCCCAGGTCGCCGGCACCCTCAACGAACTGCTTCTGCTCTTCCATGGTGGCGATCACCGGGGTGTCGGTCTCGGGATCGAACTCGGTCGAGGACGCGTTGGGCAGGCCCACCACGTTGCGCGCGAATTCCATGACCATGCACTGCAGGCCCAAGCACAGCCCCAGGACCGGAACCTGGTTCTCACGGGCCCATTTGAGCGCGCCCAGCTTGCCTTCCAGACCTCGGATGCCGAAACCTCCGGGGACACAGATCGCATCCACGTCACCGAGTTCGCGCTGCGCACCCTCCGGGGTGTCGCACAGGTCGGAGGCAACCCACTTGATGTGCACGCGGGAGTCGTTGGCGAAACCGCCGGCACGCAGTGCCTCGGACACGGACAGGTAAGCGTCCGGGAGGTCGATGTACTTGCCCACGAGCGCCACGTTCACGTGGTGCTCCGGCTGGTGCACGGCTTCGAGCAGGTGCGACCACTGGGTCAGATCTGCGTCGCCGTAGTACAGACCCAGGTAGTCCAGGATGTAGGTGTCCAGACCCTGGTTGTGCAGGGTCGTGGGGATGTCGTAAATGCTCGGCGCGTCGGCACAAGAGATCACGGCGTCCAGGTCCACGTCACAGGCGCCGCCGACCTTGCGGAGCATGCCGTCCGGGACCTCACGGTCGCAACGCAGGACCAGTGCGTCCGGTTGGATACCCAGACCGCGCAGCGTGGCCACGGAGTGCTGAGTCGGCTTGGTCTTAAGCTCACCGGAGGGGCCGATGAACGGGATCAGGGACACGTGCAGGTAGAACACGTTGTTGCGGCCCACATCCTGGCGCACCTGACGGGCGGCCTCGATGAAGGGCTGGGATTCGATGTCACCCACGGTGCCACCGATCTCGGTGATGATGATGTCCGGGGCGTCCTGGTCCTCGGAACGGCGGCGCATACGGCGCTTGATCTCGTTCGTGATGTGCGGGATGACCTGAACCGTGTCGCCCAAGTATTCGCCGCGGCGTTCCTTGGCGATCACGGTGGAGTACACCTGACCCGTGGTCACGTTGGCGGAGGCATCCAGGTTCTCGTCCAGGAAGCGCTCGTAGTGACCGATATCCAGGTCGGTTTCTGCGCCGTCGTCCGTGACGAAGACTTCACCGTGTTGGAACGGGTTCATGGTTCCGGGATCAACGTTGAGGTACGGATCCAGCTTCTGCATGGTCACCGAGAGTCCGCGCGAGCGTAGCAACATGCCCAGTGACGAGGCCGTCAGGCCCTTGCCAAGAGAGGAAGCTACACCACCCGTGACGAAGATCTGTCGAGTAACTTTGCCGTTGTTCTGCGTGCCTGCCTCGGGGGCGGCGTTCTGAGCGTTCACCACGGAATTTCAGCCTACCATTCCAGTTGCGTTGAGTTGAGGGGCAGTTGTGTCATGCGGTTGCGTCCCGCAAGAGCTCGCGGGCGTGTTCCCGCGCCGCTTCAGAGTTTTCGTGGCCCGCGAGCATGCGGGCCAATTCCACCACACGTTCCTCGTCCGTGAGCACTTTCACGTCCGAAACCGTGGAATCCGAAGACTTGGTCACCAACACGTGATGGTCCGCAAAGGCCGCGACCTGCGGCAGGTGGGTCACCACGAGCACCTGGACGTTCTTGGCCAGCATCTTGAGGCGTCGCCCGATCTCCACCGCGGCCTTACCGCCCACGCCGGAATCCACCTCGTCGAAGACGAAGGTCGGCACCGGGTCCACCTCGGACAGCACGACTTCCAGGGACAGCATGATGCGGGAAAGCTCACCACCCGAAGCACCCTTGCCCAGCGGCCGAGGCTTGGCATCCGGATGGGGGGCCAGCAAGAACTCGATCTCGTCACGGCCGTGCTCGGTGAACTGTTCGGTGGGTTCCACAGAAACCACCAGCGACGCGTTGGGCATAGCCAGCGCGGTCAATTCCTTGCTCACGGCCGTGGACAGCTTCTCGGCGGTCTTCCGGCGTAGCTCCAGCATGGTCTGCGAGCGCTCGAGCAGTTCCTGGTGCAGTGCGTGCGCCTCGTTGCGCAGTTCCTCGTCGCGTTGCGGGTCGTCGACCAGGTCGGAGAGCCTACCGCGGGCGGTGTCGGCCCATTCGATGACCTCGTCGATCGTGGTCCCGTACTTGCGCGTAAGGGTCCGTAGTGCGTTGCGGCGCTGCTCCACCTGTGCAAGCCGCGCGGGACCGTCCTCGTCGAGACCGCTCGCGTACCCGGAAAGGTCCGCGGCGACGTCGGCGGCGACCACCGTGAGCTCTCGCACCCGCGTGGCCAACTCGGCCAACTCCGCATCCGAATCGGACTCGTGATCCAAGGCCTGCTGGGCGTAGGACAGCAAAGCCACGGCGTTGGTGTTCGGCTCGTCGTCCGCGTCCGTGCCGCTCAACGCCGCCTGAGCCGTCACGGCCGCTGAACGCAAGGCCTCAAGGTTGGTGAGCTTCTCACTCTCGGCGTCCAGTTGGACGTCCTCGCCGGAGATCGGCTCCACGGCATCAATTTCTTCGAGCGCGGTGGTCAGGCTTCGCGCTTCCAGGGCACGCTCGCGCATGTTCTCTTTGATCTCGCGCAGGGTCGCCACAATGGTCCGGTAGCGGGCCAGCTTTTCGCGGTACGCGGCCAGTTCTTTGGCCAGCGGCGCCCCCGCGTACTCATCCAAGGCCTTTCGCTGGGCCACGGCGGACTTCAGCCGCAGCTGGTCGGACTGACCGTGCACGGCCACCAGGGTCTCCCCCACGGCTCCCAGGGTTCCGACCGGCGCGGATCGGCCACCCACGTGAGCGCGGCTGCGCCCTTCCGCGGACACCGTTCGAGACAACAGAATTTGCGCCTCGTCCCGGCCGTTCACGGTTTCGACGTCGACGACGCCGCCCGCCTCCTCCACGAGCTCAACCGCACCGTGCGTGGCCAGCACCATGACGGTCGCCTCCGCCAGGGCCTTGCCACTTCCGGAGCGCACCGCTCCGGCGTCCGCCCGGTTGCCCAGGAGCATGCCGAGGGCCGTGACGACCATGGTCTTACCGGCTCCGGTCTCACCCGAGAGGATGGACAGTCCGGGCCCCAAGGGCAGCACGGCATCCGTGATGACACCCAGGTCATGGATGTGAATTTCTTCGATCATTGGCTCGGGGTCTCACCTGACGAGGGTCGGTCCGGGGATTGGTCGAGAATGTGGCGCGCGCTATCGCTGTCACGCGCGGAAATGGGATCGTACGGGATCTCGCGGCCCACGCTGAGTTTGGGGAAACCGTTGTCCTCGGACATGACGTGGTGCTTGGGCTGGACCATGGGCAACGCCGTGGTCTTGGCGTCCTGCTGATGGCTGGGCAATGGGCCTCGCCAGCCGGCGGTGGGCAGTTCGAACTTCTTGACGAGCCGTTCGGAGAACGGTGTTGCGTGCATCCGCGCAAGGTTCACGGGCTTGTCGGAGCGGCGCACCTCAATGCGACATCCGGGTGGCAGGTCCGCGGTACGCCGGCCATCACACCACAGCACACCCCGGGCGTCGGTGCGAGTGAGGACTTCCACGGCCAGCATGGAACGCGGGGAGATGACCAGGGGTCGTGAGAACAGCGCGTGAGCAGACAGCGGCACCATGAGCAGCGCCTCGACCTCGGGCCAGACCACCGGTCCCCCGGCAGAGAATGCGTAGGCGGTAGACCCCGTGGGTGTTGCCATGACCACACCGTCGCAACCGAACGTGGACAGCGGACGGCGATCCACCTCGATGACCACTTCGACCATTTTTTCGCGGTTGCCTTTTTCGACCGAGGCCTCGTTGAGGGCCCAGGTGTGCAACACCTTTTTCTGGTTCTCCCACACGGTCACGTCCAGGGCCATGCGGCGTTCCACGGTGTAGCGACCGTCCACGATCGCCTCGACGGTTTCGGTGAGCCCGGAGCGTTCAGATTCTGCCAGGAATCCCACGTGACCCAGGTTCACGCCCAGCAATGGGGTGTCCACGCCGCGAACAACCTCGGCGGCGCGCAGGATGGAGCCGTCACCGCCCAGCACCATGACCAGTTCGATATCACGCAGGGCAACGTCTTCTTCGACGATTTCTACGGGCACCATGGTTTGGCCGTCGGCCTCCAGAGCTTGCAGATCTCGGCGGGACAACACCGGAATCAGTCCCGCGTCGTGCAGTTGCGCACAGGACTGACGGGCGGCGTCTTTGGCATCACGCCTGCCCGTGTGTGTCATGACCAAGATTTTCCGGCTCACGTCTTCGGGTCATCCTCCTGCGTTTCGGTCTGCGGTCGAACGGGCTTTGCTAAGACTACGCGAGCGATCCGACTCGCTGAACGGTGCTTCGTTTACGGCACCAGACGAAGAACTCCACGTTACCGTCTTGGCCCGGCAAGGGGCTTTCCACCCTTCCTCTCACGTCCAGGCCCGCACTTTCGGCGGCCGCGATCACACCGTCCACGGCGCGGCGTCGTTCCCGTTCGGACGTCACCACCCCCGTACGCGAGATGTTGTCCACGCCCACTTCGAACTGCGGTTTGACCATGAACAGCACGTCTCCCCCGTCCTTGGTGGCACGCCCGAGAGCGTCCGTGACCAGAGTCAGAGAGATGAACGACAGATCGCACACGGTCAGATCCGCGGGCCCCCCGATTTCTTCCGGGGACATGTAGCGCACGTTGAGGCCCTCGAACACGCGCACGCGCTCGTCGTTGCGCAGCTCCGCCACCAGCTGGTCGTGGCCCACGTCCACCGCCACCACTTCACGGGCACCTCGGCGCAGCAACACGTCCGTGAATCCGCCGGTGGATGCCCCTGCGTCCAGGCAACGCAGTCCGGCCGGATCGATATCGGTGAACGTGTCCAGGGCGCCCGCCAGTTTGTGCCCCCCACGGCTGACGTATTCGTCGGCCCCCGACGCCGCCACCTCCAGTTGGTCCTCTTCGCTCACCTTGAGGGAGGGTTTGGTGCAGGGGGCACCATTCACGCTGACGCGTCCGTCCCGGATCCAGGACGCCGCAAGCGTCCGGGATCGAGCGAGCCCCCGAGAGGTCAGGGCCTGGTCCAGCCGCAGACTCACTGGCCCGTGAGCCCCGTGGGAAGGGAACCGGGTTGCTGTTTGAGGATCGACTCCAGTTCGGCGTGCAGTTCCTGAAATGCCGCGGCACGTTCATTGACCGGCAACTCGCTCACCGCTGCTTCCTTGGCGAGCACGCGGTCCACGGAATCCAGTCCCGTGACGGGCACCGGATCAGAGTCTGCACGGTAGGCAGCATCGTCATCCACGACGCCGAATTCCTGGGCATCGAGGTCCGGAGCGTCGGTGTCGGGGGCGTCCCAGCTGTCATTCGGGAACTGCTTGCTCATCGTGCCGCCTCCCACGTCACTTCGGGGTCGGTCGGGGTTTTGGCGTCCGGGTGCAGCGCCCACCATGCGGCGCACGCGGCACGCCAGCCGTCCAGACTGTTTTCCGGGGCCTGGATCCGCACACCGTTGTCTCGTGCAACTGCAATGGCGTCACGGCACGTAGCGGTCACTTCTTGATCACTGTTGTCCTCGCGGGAAACCTGCGGATCGGGGTATGCCTTGTACAGTTCCCGCAAGTTACCCAGCAAGTACGTCGGTCGTTCCTGATCGCACGCGCGCAACACGGTTTCCGGAGTGTCCACTCCCGTGAACACTTCGATGCTTTCCATACCTGCGGCGTGGGCACCACGGATATCGGTGTCGAGGCGGTCGCCCACCACCACGGGGCGCTGGCTTTTCGCGCGCTCGGCGGCCTCGTGGAACACCGGCGCCTGGGGTTTGCCCGCAACTATGGGTTCGCGCCCCGTAGCAGCAGCCACCGCGGCCACCAGGGTGCCATTACCCGGCGCAATGCCGCGTTCCTTGGGAATCGTGAGGTCCGTGTTGGTGGCACACCACAGCACGGATTCATCGGCCAGCGTGTAGGCCGCCTCGGCCAGTTGTTCCCAACCCAATTTCGGATTGAAGCCCTGAACCACCGCGATGGGCTCTTCCGACTGCGACCAGACCGGGGTCAGACCAACGGCCTTGATCTCGTCCGCGAGCGCCTGCGCACCGGTGATCAGCACCTTGGCCTTCTCGGGGAGTCGACCGGCCAGCAGCTTGGCCGCGGCTTGAGCGGAGCTGGCCACGTTACTTTCCCGGGTCGGCGCACCCAGTTCCGAGATGTGCTCAGCCACGGCGGCCGGTGGGCGTGACGCGTTATTCGTCACGTACATCACCGGAACGCCCATCTCCGCTGCACGGTTCAACGATTCCGGTCCACCATCAATGGCATCGGGACCCGCATAGACCACGCCGTCCAGGTCGCAGAGCAGCGCGTCAAAGCGACTGATCAGCGGCTCATCGGTCATGGTTCTCAGAATCGTCGCCGGTCTCAGCGGTCTCTCCGGATTCAGACGCGGGGGCCACAGTGTGGGACTCGCCCGGCTCCACGGGAGCCGTGGTCTCGGAAGGTTCCGCGGTGTCGTCGGTCTCGGAAGGTTCCGCGGTGTCGTCGGTCTCGGAAGGAGCGGCAACGGCCGAGTCGGTGTTGTCGCCCGACTCGTCGTCCGCGTGCTGTGCAGACGCAGCGGACGCCTCGGCCTCTACGGGAGCAGATGCCTCGGTGACGACGACGTCCTGGCCGTCGACGGCGTTGCTGACCGGAGCGTCGTCGGCCGCCTCGGCATTACCAACACCCGAGTCGGTCGTGTTGGTCGCGTTGGCAGACTCGTGAGGCGTCTCGGCGGTGGCGTCGACGTTTTCGCTGTGGCGCTCACCGGCCTCGCGAACGGTCTCCTTGGCGGCGTCCAGGTCGATGTCGTCGCCGAGGTCCACGATCTCCGGTTCGGAAAACTGACCCAGTCCGAGTGCGGCCTCGGCCACGATGGCCTGGCGTTCCCAGCTCAGGGCCTCCTTGTCACGGCCGACACCGCGCAGTGCTTCCGCGTACGCCCGGAACAAACGCGGGCTGTAGGAGAACCCGCGGTTCTTGTCGAGTTGCGGGATCTGCAGTGCCGCCAACGATGCCTGCTTGTCTCCGGCGTCGGAATGGATGCCGGACACCACGATGGCCAGCTCAACCTTGCCAGCAGCATCCAACTTCTCGACCGCGCTCGACTGAGCTTCCTCGAGTGCCTTCTCAGCTTTGCCCAGGGCGCGCTGACAATCCACGATGAGCGGCAAGTGTTCTTCCGAGCCGGAAATGCGGCGATGGGTCCGCAGTTCCTTGAGAGCCAGCGCGTAATCCTCGGCGGCGTAGGCAGCCACACCCGTTGCTTCACGGACAACCGCAATGCGGCCGGCCTTCCGCACGGCCGCATTGGCGTGCTCGAGCGCGAACTCGGGATCCACCTCCAGGTAACGCGCAGCCATGACCAGGTGCTGGGCGACCCGCTCCGCATTGCGAGGTTCCAGTGCCTCGAGCTGACGACGCGTGGGCTTGTCGACCTCGCGACCCGTGACGTCCTCGTCGATGTCGGGCGCAATGAACCGGGGCTTGTCCAGATCGTTCAGATCCCGTCGGGTCATGCGCTCTTCGCGGTCAGCGTCCCTGCGGCGATCGTCGCCACCAAAGTTATCGCGGCGCCGATCATCACGGCGACCACCGGAACGGTCGTCACGGCGGAAGTCCTTGCGGCCGTCTGGGCGGCCACCACGATCATCACGACGATCCCCACCGCGATCGTCACGACGTCCCTCACCTGAACGGCGGTCGTCACGGCGGAAGTCCTTGCGTCCATCGGGACGGCCACCGCGGTCATCACGACGGACATCACGGCGATCCCCGCCCCGGTCATCACGACGTCCATCGAAGGAACGACGGTCGTCCGAACGGCCTCCACGGTCGTTGCGCCGGTCATCGGTGCGGTCTCCGTAGGACCGACGGTCGTTGCGGTCGTTACGGGGACGATCATCCCAGCGTCGGTTCTCGCGACGGTCGCCTCCGCCGTATCCCTCGGTGCGTCGACCATCGGAACGGCCCCCGCGGTCATCACGGCGGTCGTTGGTCCGATCATCACGGCGGAAGTCCCTACGATCTCCACCCCGGTCATCACGGGGACCGTCGAAGGAACGGCGGTCATCACGCCGATCGCCGGAACCGCCCCGGTCGTCACGGCGGTCGCCGGAACCGCCCCGGTCGTCACGGCGGTCGCCGGAACCACTGCGGTCTTCCCAGGTACGGCTGCGGTTGCCGGTCTCACGTTTGCGTTCCCAGTCACCACTGCGTCGTTCCGAGCGGTGGCCGTCCTTGCGGTCCTGGAAACGATCGAACTGACGGCTCTGGCCCTTACGATCACCGGAGCGGCCGTCCGAGCGATCGTTGCGGGGGCGATCGTTCCACCGGCGGGGTTCGCGGCGGTCATCGCCGCCCTGGTTGTCGCGGCGTCGATCATCGCGCCGGTCCCCGGCCCGATCGTCACGACGATCATCGCGACGGAAGTCCCTGCGATCTCCGCCGCGGTCATCACGGCGTCCGTCGAAGGAACGACGGTCATCGCGGCGGTCCCCACCTCGGGTGTCATCCCGGCGATCATTACGACCGCCCTCGCGGCGGTCGTCCCGACGATCCCTCGAACCGCCGCGATCTTGCCAGAAGCGATCCCGATCTCCTCGGTTGTTCCAGCCGCCGGGCCCGCCCGAGCCGCGGCGTCGGTCTCCGCCGGAACGCTCGGAATTGTCGCGGGAACCGTACTGTTCGGAATCGGTCAAAGGGATCTCCTTGTGGGCCCGAGGGCCAAAAGCGTGGAAGCGACATGATGAGTCGCGGTAGTGTTCATTGCATTCTACAAAGGGGACGCGGTCGGCGTCCCCTCAACCGTGGGTCAGCTTGGTCACCGCCGGTCGAAACGGACGGTGTCAGCGACATCGGCGCGACCACAATCTTGAGAACGTGTCGTTGAACCAATACCCCTCCTTGTCCCGAGAGATCTTGAACCATGAGTCTTCGTTCCCTGTCCAAAAACCTGCTGTTGCGGGTGCTGGTGGCCATCGTGCTGGGCATCGTGTGCGGAATGTTCTTCCCAGAAGGCGTCGCACGAGTTTTCCTGACCTTCAACGGCATTTTCAGCCAGTTCCTGGGATTCCTGATCCCCGTGTTGATCGTGGCCCTGGTAACCCCTGCCATTGCGGACCTCGGGCGTGGCGCGGGCAAGTGGCTGGCTGTCACCGCGGGCATTGCCTACGGATCCACAGTCTTTGCCGGCCTCTTGGCGTTCCTGGTGGCCAAGGCGAGCTATCCGTGGCTGCTGGGTGACCGAGGTTCTGTAGGTTCCTTGGAGAACCCGGAGGACCACGCGTTGTCCGGGTTCTTCGAAATCACCATGCCACCCGTGTTCGATGTCATGACCGCGCTGGTGCTGTCCTTCTGCCTGGGCGTGGGCATCACCATGATCAAGGGCAACTCGCTCCACAAGGGCTTCGATGAGCTGAGGATCATCATCATGATGATCGTGGAAAAGGTCATTATCCCGCTTCTGCCCATCTATATCTTTGGCATGTTCATGAGCATCACCATGAACGGGCAGATCACCACCATCATTTCCACGTTCTTCCGCATCGTGATCCTGGCGTTCATCATGACCGTGGTCATCCTGATCATCCAGTACCTGGTCGCCGGAATCGTGGCCAAGCGCAACCCGTTCGTGCTGCTCAAGAACATGCTCCCCGCTTACGCGACTGCCCTGGGCACGTCGTCTTCCGCGGCCACCATTCCCGTGACCCTCAAGTGCGCGGCTCGTAACGGTGTGGACGACCGCGTGGCAGGCTTCACCATTCCCCTGTGCGCCACGATCCACCTGTCCGGATCGACCATGAAGATCGTGCTGTTCTCCTTGGCGATCATGACCATCACGGGCATGCCCATCAACTCGTGGCAGTACGTGGGCTTCATCTTCCTGTTGGGCATCACCATGGTGGCGGCTCCCGGTGTTCCAGGTGGCGCCATTATGGCTGCGGTGGGCATCCTGCAGTCCGTGCTCGGTTTCGACGAGACGGCCGTTGGTCTCATGATCGCGACCTACATCGCCATCGACTCGTTCGGCACCGCGTGCAACGTGACCGGTGACGGCGCGATCGCAACCATCATGGATCGCATCCTGAAGAACCGCCGCCACGACCTGAAGGCGCCGGAGGACTCCCCCGTCTCGGCCTGAGGGCTTTAGGAGCCCTTCAATTGACGACGGCGCCGCGCGAGCAATTCTCGCGCGGCGCCGTCGTCAATTAATCCCGTCGGTAGTTGTGGGAAGACCGGCCGCCGGATTGAATGGAGGAATCATGGCGCGCTCGACCGCGCCGAGCTAGAGGCCCCCGATCAAGGAGTCCGTACCCGTGATGAACAGCACCCCTCAGAATTTCGACGGCACCTACGAGGTGATCGATGACCGTCCCGCGATCGTCTTCGAACGCGAGTATCCGGCCGCCCCGTCCCAGCTGTGGGCCACCGTGGCCACCGCCCCGGCTATGAGCCGTTGGTTCCCTTCGCGGGTGCAACTCAATGCACACCAGGGCGGGGGGATCGTGTTCACCGGCGATCCGCACATGGAATCCAGCACCGGAACGGTGACCGATTGGGAACCGGAACGCCATTGGTCGTTCACGTGGGGCGACTCGGAGGTCGATATCTCGGTCGAACCCGCTACGGAAGGTAGCAAGCTCACGTTCATCGAGTTCCTCGAGTCGGAGAATACTGCCGCCCGTAATGCCGCCGGATGGCACGTGTGCCTCCACGCGATGCAGAGCGTGCTCACCGGCGACACCATGACCACTCCCCTGGACTGGGAACCGGTGTACCGCGGGTATGCGGAGAAGGGGCTGCCCACCGGCGCCGTGGTGCCCGGTATCAACGACAAGAACTGACTATCCGCGCACACAAACAGGGACTCACCCTTTGTCGGGGTGAGTCCCTCGTTTTCTGGGACGGCGGTTCGCGCAGACCGCGCTAGGTTAAGCGACGCCGATCATATTGATGCCTGCCGTAGCGAATCCCGCGAACACGACGCCCCACAGAGCGATAGCGATGACCTGCCAGAAGATGATCTTGCCCTTGGCCACGCCTGCTCCCGCCATCATGGACGAGGTGATCTGGCTCGGCAGGAACCACTGGCCGATCAACGAAACACCGGCCACGCCGTACTTCTCGAACAGGCGGTAGAACTTCTGTTTCCGCTTGCTGGGTTCTGCCGCCGGCTTGTTCTTCCGGAACAGGTTGTGCAGTTTTTCAGCACCGAGCACCAGAACGAGCATCGAGATGATGTTGCCCAGGACCGCAAACGGAACGGTGATGTACAGGGGCACGCCGGCAAGCACGCCCAAGAACGATGACCCGTAGGACTCGATGAACGGGATGGCCCCGCCGAGCATCAGGAAGAACGCCTGTGCCATGGGTCCTGCGGCTTCTACGGAGGTCTGCAACCATTCGAGCATTGGTCTGTTCCTTTCAATCTGTGAACCGGCTTGTTCCGGTTGGCTTGCTGAGTACTACTCTTCCGGGATCCGTTCCGAGCCGTTAGTGTCGCCCTGTCATGAGTTGCGCGTGCAGTGTCACCAATCCCGTATGACAGCTGTCATATCGTGGGTGAGCAGCGCTTAGGCTGTTTCCATGGCCCTTCCCTCGGACCGCTCAACGGCAAATCGAAACCAGACACTCGGTAGTTCAACCGCGGCGTCGGTGCACCAGCGCCGAAACATGGCGGTGGTGTGGTGGAGCACCTACCTCTCGCTCATCTTCCTGGCGATCTTCATCTACGGCCTGGCATTGCTGGTCAGGGTGGCTCAAGATCCACAACTCGTCGCGTTGGTGGTGGCTGCCCTGGGCGCACTCGCGATCGTGCCCTGGGCCATGACGGTTCTCAGAGCTCGCCGAGGGATCGACAACGCAACGTTCCGTACCCCCACCATGGCCTGCGCCGGTATTCTCGCGTTCGCCAGCGCGCTGATCAGCTTGTGGTCTCCACCCGCTTTTGGGGTCGGCGCGCTTCCACTCGCGCTCGTGCTGGCCACGGCCGCACTGTCGCTCTCCAAAGGCCGTTGGTGGGTCATCTTCGCAGCGTTGTTCCTACCCGCTGCTCACTTGTCCTTGGCGATCGCGCTCAATGGAACCCCGGCCGAATCTCGTGACCTCATCACAGTCACCTGGCTCTCGTTCTTCACCGTGTTGGGTGTTCCCACGTCCTTATGGGTCTGGGCCGTCATGGTCGAACTCGATGTCACCCGCCAACAGGCGGCGGAACTAGCCATCACCAATGAACGATTGCGGTTCGCGGCCGACCTCCACGACGTACAGGGCCATCATCTCCAGGTCATCAGCCTCAAAACAGATCTCGCGTCCCGCTTGCTGGCCAGAGACAGGCCCGACGCGGCCGCGCCCCACATTCTCGAAGCCCACGATGCAGCTCAGACCGCCCTGCAAGAGACTCGCGCTCTGGTTCAGGGCTACAGGAAGACCACGCTCACTCAGGAGCTGAACAACGCTTCGGCCGTCTTGGATTCGGCGGGCGTCAAAACCAATGTCACGGTGCCGGAGCTCATTGCTACGTGGTCCCAACAGCCAGGATCCACAGAACTCGGCTCTGTCCTGGGACTCGCCGTCCGCGAGGCGACCACGAACATCCTGCGGCATTCTCACGCGAGTACCGCTGACTTCGACCTGACGCTTGGCAGTGCAGCGTCGGTTCACGGTGCGGCGGTCGTCGAGCTGAGAATCCGCAACGACGGCGCTCCCGCCCCGGTAACTCAGGCGCCAGTCAATTCCCACGCTGGTTCAGGGCTGGACGGACTCAGACGACGCCTCGCCGATATCGGCGGGCAGCTCAACACGGAGACGACAACGAACCAGGAATTCATCCTCCGGGTCTCGGTACCCAGATCAATGAACTTCCCAGCCGCACATGACAAGGACGACTCACAGTGAACAGTTCCCCCATTTCCATCGTGCTCGCCGACGACGAGCACCTGATCCGCGGCGCCCTTGCGGCCCTGTTGGACCTTGAGGACGACTTCGCCGTGGTCGCTGACGTCGACAACGGTACGGACGCGCTGGCTGCAGCACATCAACACGGCCCCACCGTGTGTGTCTTGGATCTTGAAATGCCTCCCACCGACGGAGTGGACACCGCATCGAACATTCTCCGAGAGATCGACACACACGTTGTGATGGTGACCCGTCACGCCCGCCCAGGAGTGCTGCGGCGGGCACTAGCGGCCGGCGTCAAAGGTTTCGTACCCAAGTCCACCCCGTCGGAGAAACTCGCTGAGGTAATCCGTACCGTAGCCGGCGGCGCGCACTATGTGGATCCAGAGATCGCAGCCAGTGCGCCCACCGGAACGGACTGTCCGCTGTCCGAGCGGGAACTCGACGTGCTCCGCGCAACCACGGAACACGACACCCTGGCCCAAACCGCCCAGGAGCTCCACCTGGCCGCGGGCACAGTTCGGAACTACGTTTCCTCGGCCATTGCCAAACTCGGTGTCAGCAGCCGGCAGCAGGCTGCTCAGAAAGCCTGGGAGGAAGGCTGGATCTGACGGGACACACCCTCTTGAATCCGTATTAAATGCAGAAGGGGCTGGTTCGGGAACCCCAAGACGGAGTTACCCGAACCAGCCCCTTTTCATGCACCGCCCCCGTTGGTGGCCGGGCCGTGGCCCAACCCCACGGGCGTTCAATGAGAAGAAGCCATGAACAGTCCTCCCCGCGTTCGTGGGGTAGCTGCCCATGGCTTCGACCATGAGTGTTAAATGCGTTGAGGGGATACACACCCGTGGGTGTGTATCCCCTCAACTGACGTTAATTTCGGCGGTGACTTACTCTCCCACACCCTCCCGAGTGCAGTACCATCAGCGCTGTGGGTCTTAGCTTCCGGGTTCGAGATGGGACCGGGCGTTTCCCCCACGCTATAACCACCGAAAAC